>JADGCR010000132.1 GCA_015228895.1 Magnetococcales bacterium | reverse complement strand
TGTTGACCGATAGACCGCCAAAGGCGCTACCGTTATTGTTGCCCGCCGAGGAAAAGGCGTAGAGAATTTCCGAAAAACCATGAATGCCGGGATTGGCGATGCCCGCCCGTCCCGCCTCGCTCACCACCGCCACCGCCGTGCCGATCAGCACCGCCAGACAGGGGGTGAGGATGGCGACGGCGGCCATTTTCATCTCGAAGGCTTCGACTTTCTTGCCCAGGTATTCCGGGGTACGACCGATCATCAAACCGGAGACGAAGACCCCCACCAAAGCGAAGACGATCATGCCGTACAGGCCGGAACCGACCCCGCCGAAGATCACCTCGCCCAGTTGCATCATCCACATGGGCACCAGTCCACCCAGAGGGGTGAAGGAGTCGTGCATGGCGTTGACCGAACCGTTGGAAGCGGCGGTGGTCGCGGTGGCCCAGAGTGCGGAGTTGACAATGCCGAATCGGGTTTCCTTGCCCTCCATGTTGCCGCCCGCAGCCTGATCGGAGGCTTGTGTCTCCAATCCCAACCGTTCGAACAAAGGATTCCCGGATTGTTCCGCACTCACACAAAGCATCAGGAGTGCCACAAAAACAATGGCCATGGCCGCCAGAATCGCCTCTCCCTGCCGCACATCACCGACAAACCGCCCGAAGGTGATACAAAAAGCCGCCGGAATCAGCAGGATGGCCAGCAACTCCAACAAATTGGACAAAGGCGTTGGATTTTCCAGGGGGTGGGCGGAATTGACATTGAAAAAACCACCTCCATTGGTCCCCAGTTGCTTGATGGCCACCTGGGAGGCCGCAGGACCGAGGGCGATGACCTGCTCACGGGTGGATTTTTTTTCCATGACCGGTTGGCCCTGGTCATCTTTGCCAGACGACTCCTCATACGCCACCGACTGGAGCAACCGGGCGGTCGGATAGGGGGCGAAGGTCTGCACCACCCCCTGACTGACAAGGCACAACGAAAACGCGATGCTCAAAGGCAACAGAACGTACAGGGTGGAACGCACCATATCCACCCAGAAGTTGCCGATGCCGGTGGCTTCCCGGCGGGTGAAGGCGCGCATCAGGGCCACCATCACCGCCATGCCCGTTGCTGCCGAAACAAAATTCTGCACGGTCAGACCGATCATCTGGGTCAGATAGGAGAGGGTCATCTCCCCGCCATAGTTCTGCCAGTTGGTGTTGGACGCAAAGCTGACGGCGGTGTTGAAAGCAGCATCCGGGATGACGTTGCCCATGAACTGGGGATTGAAGGGCAACCCACCCTGGAGCCGTTGCAGCGCGTACACCGCCAGCAGTCCAAGAAGATTGAAGGCCAGAACCGCGCCAGCGTAGCGAGGCCAGGACATCTCCTCCTCCGGATGGATGCCACACAGGCGGTAGATTCCCCGTTCCAGAGATGCGAACGGACGGCCGCCGGCAGGCAGCCGCGAACCATAAATCCTGGCCATGTAGATACCCAATGGCCAGGCTGACATCAGCAGGACAAAAATATACAGCGCAAGTTGCAGGATTCCGTTGGTGGTCATGGGAGATTCTTCCGGGAAAAGGGTGGATAATCCGGATTGATGCCCATGCGAAACGCCTTGGCGTCCGGTTCGGGTGAGGCGCATGGACCCGCATCCCTGACCACATGACGACGCGCATCCGTCCAGTGGTCCAATACGCTCCGATTGCCCGAACCCATCTGCATGCGACTCGCGAGATAGGCCGATGGCCAGGAGAGAGCCAACACGGAGGCCATGGCAATACCAATCTTCAGACAGAGATCATTGCTCATGAGAATTGCTCCGGCTGAAACAGGACCACTACCAGGTAGACAAACACGGCGCATGTCACCACCAGACCAAGCAGATAGAGTGGATTCATTCATCGTCTCCTCAGTTTTTCAAACAGGGATACCATATTGGCCGACACGGCGAAAAAGCCGATGGCCAAGGCAGGATAAAACACGTCCATGACTACTCCTTATTAGTAAGGGTTGTTGTATGGACTGACATTATAAACCAAAATAAAATAAAAATAGAATCAATTGCCGGACTGTAATTATAAATTTTTTGTCAATCAAAAAAATATAGTAAAATTTATTTTATTTTGGTACTTGTCTGCCGTTTGTTGACACCGGACCCATTTCCGGCGCCAACAAGGCAGGTGGAGCGAAGGTTGTTTACCCGCTCATTCCGGTCTGCCCAGGACAATGCGGGTGCCCAGATCCACCACCCGACTGGAGGGCAGATTGAAGAACCGGGTGGCGCTTTCGGCGTTGCGATACAGTCCCAGGAACAGATTCAAACGCCAACGGGCCATCCCCGGAGCGCCGCCCGCCACAAAGTTGGCCTTCCCCAGAAAAAAACAGGTATCCTCCATGGCGATTCCCTCCTTCCCGTCCAGACGGCAATCGCGCAACATGGCGGGCACATCGGCGGTCTCCATGAAGCCGTGACCAATCCTGACGCGGTAATACTCTTGCAGCAAAGTGTCCACCCGAAGCCGCTCCGCAAGGGGCACATAGGGCAAAGCCTCGGTCTGGACGCTCAGGAAAATCACCCGCTCGTGAAGCGTCATGGTGTGTTTCAGCAACTCCACCAGGGCCGGTGGGGCCAGATCGAAATTCTGGGTCATGAAAATGGCGGTGCCTGGCACGCGGTTGATGGAGTCCGGGGCAAGCTGCCGCAGAAAAGGTTCCAGAGGGATCTCCTCCTTGCGCACCGCGTTTCTGACCAGATCCTGTCCCTTGCGCCAGGTGGACATCAAAAAAAACAGCACCGCTCCCATGACCACCGGGAACCACCCACCATCCATGAACTTGAGGGCGTTGGCCCCGAAAAATCCCAGATCCACGGTCAAAAAAAGCACCAGCAGGGGTACGGCCACCAGCGGACTCCAGGAAAACAGGTGACGCAACACGATGCCAAACGCCAAAACCGTGACCGCGATCATGGTGCCCGTCACCGCGATGCCATAGGCCGCGGCCAGATTGGTGGAACTCTTGAACCCCAACACCAACGCCACCACCGCCCCCAGCAACACCCAATTGGTCAGCGGCACATAAATCTGTCCGAACTCCGCCGAAGAGGTATGGATCACCCGCAGGCGGGGCAGATAACCCAACTGCATCGCCTGCCGGGTGGCGGAAAACGCCCCGGAAATCACCGCCTGGGAGGCGATGATGGTCGCGGCGGTGGCCAACGCCACCATGGGCAGCATGCCCCATTCGGGCACGCTCAGATAAAACGGATTCTTGACCGTGGCCGGATCCCCCAAAATCAACGCCCCCTGCCCCAGATAGTTCAACATCAGGGCGGGAAACACGAACGACCCCCAGGACCAGTTGATGGCCGATTTGCCAAAGTGACCCATATCCGCGTACAGGGCTTCGGCTCCGGTCACGGCCAGAAAGACCGATCCCAGCACGATGAAGGTGTTGCCGCCGGCGCTGCCGAAAAGGAATCGCGCCCCGTGGACCGGATTCAGGGCGGCCAGGATCTCCGGGTGGCGCAGGATCTCCTTGACACCCACCAGGGCGATGGCCAAAAACCAGAGCACGCAGACGGGCCCGAAGAGCCGCCCGATCCTGGCGGTCCCCTTGCTTTGCAAAAAAAACAGCAGAAAGATCACCGACAGCGTGATCGGGAGGACGTAAGGCTGGAATGCGGGAGTGATCACCTCCAACCCCTCCACCGCCGACAAGACCGAAATCGCCGGGGTGATCACCCCATCGCCGAAAAAGAGCGACACCCCGATCATCCCCACGATCATGATGATGCGCCGCATGCGGGCATCGCCCTGGTTGAACTTGCGGGCCAGGGACACCAGCACCAGGTTGCCCCCTTCTCCCTGCTCATCGGCGCGCATGATGAAAAATTGATATTTTACCGTCAATACCATCAACAGGGTCCAAAAGATCAGGGAGATGATCCCCAACACATTCTCAGGAGAGGGAGTGGCCGAATGGACGCCTCCCAACGCCTCCTTCACCGCATACAACGGGCTGGTGCCGATATCGCCAAACACCACGCCAATGGCACCGATCATCAAGGTTCCCAAGCGGCTTTTTCGGGAACCGTCCAGTTGCTGACTCATCAAAATGCCCCTTTCCGAAAGATGTTGCCGTTCCAAAGTTGAACGTATTCATTCGGGACAGGTTAACTGTTTATAAATAAAAGCTGTGTATAATCCAGACGGGAATGCCTCAAGAATGCATCAATCATCATGATCCATTCCTATTGATCAAATCTTGACCCATGACAGGACGGATTTGACACGGAAGATCCCGGCAACCCCCCCTCCATGGCCATCCTCTTGAAATGCATTGCAAGGCACATCTTTTGCTTTATGATCCCTTTGGCACAAACGCCGCCAACATGCAGACGCACCCTTGTGCACGGAATGGGCGTATAATATTAATAAAAGTCAGGAGTCACCATGTTCCCTCCCTTAGCAAACAAAGCAAAATTCCTGGTTGTCGCCCTTTGCCTGTTCCAGGCCGCCGCCGGTCATGCCGAACCAGCCCCGGCTTTCGACGTGAAGACACTGCCCAAGCCGGTCGATACCGACAAGACGGCGTTTGTGGAGTCCATGAAAGATCAAACCCTGCACGACAAAAAATGGCTCCCCCTGCGCTACGACCGGCTGGTGGCCATCAAGAACGCCAAAAACATCTGGCGCGCCAAGGAGGCGCAAGCCTTTCTGCTGACGCCACGGGAGGAGTTCGTGCTGGAACGCAACAAGAACCGCACCTATGACCACGCCTTTCTCGACATCGGCTACGGCGTGACCATTTCGGGGCCCCACCTGGTGATGCGCATGACCTCCGCCCTGGACGTGCAACCCGAAGACCGGGTGCTGGAAGTGGGGACGGGTTCCGGTTACCAGTCCGCGATTCTGGCCCATCTGTCCAACCACGTCTATTCGGTGGAGATCATCGAACCCCTCGCCGAGCGCACCCAGGGGATCTACAAGAAACTGCTGGAGGCCGGTCACGCCGAGTACGCCAATGTCCACCTCAAGTCCGGTGACGGCTACTACGGTTGGGAAGAGAACGGCCCGTACAACAAGATCATCGTCACCTGCGCCATCGACCACATCCCCCCCGCGCTGCTCAAACAGTTGGCGCCCAATGGCGTCCTGGTGATCCCCGTCGGTCCCCCCGGCAAACAGACCCTGTTGGAAGTGCGCAAGGAGGTTGACGCGGAGGGCAAGATCAACATCAGCCGCAAGGATCTCTACAACGGTCAGAAATCGGTCTCCTTTGTCGCGTTCACCAAACAGGGTGGCGGCACCTGGAGCGGAAAAGGCAACCAGTGAGTCCGACGCTCTCCAAGGTGTCCGCGCCTGCCACCGCGGACCGGTGGGCTTTCCTGCTCTCCGTATTTCTGACTGCCGGTGCCATCATCGCCCTGCAGATCATCGTGATGCGCCTTTATTCCATCTCGGGCTGGGCCCATTTCGGCTCCCTGGTGGTGAGTGTCGCCCTGTTCGGCTTCGGATTGGCCTCCACGATCATGTGTCTGGGGTCGAAGGTGTTCGACCGCCATGGAGAACGTATCGCCCGCTACGCCTTCTTCGCCTTTGGACCCCTGATCGTGCTGGGGAACGTGCTGGCCCAGCAGGCCCAGTTCAACCCCATCTTTCTGCTGGCGGATCGGAGTCAGTTCTGGAAACTGCTCCTCAACTTCGTCTGCTACGCCGTCCCGTTCCTGATGGGGGCCCTGTTGCTGGGAGTGGCCTTTCTGACGGGACGCCAACGCTTCCAGATGACCTACGCGGCGGACATGATCGGTTCCGGCGCGGCCGCCATGGCCTGTCTGGCGCTCATGCTGTGGATTGCGCCGGAATACCTGCTGCTGCTCCCTCTGGTGTTGTGGTGGGGAGGCGCGCTTTGCTGGTTCGTGGCCAACGACGACCGCCGCTCCCCCTGGCTGCTCACCCTGTCCGCGGCCTGCGCGGTGGCCATGCTGGTGTTGCTGCCCCAGATTCATGTCTCACCCTACAAAGGGGTCAGTTACGCGGCCAAGTTCCCCGACGCCCGCCGGGTCTATCATGCCGCCGGAGCCCATGGCCTGCTGGAGATCTACGCGAGTTCCTATTTCCATTTCGCTCCGGGTTTGAGCGACATGGCCTCGTTGACCATGGACGAACTGCCGAAGAACACTTATCTGGGCATGTACATCGACAGCGACGGCCCCATCGGCATCATGAAACCCGTCGCCCCCGAACAGCAGGCCTATTTTCACTTCCTGCCCATGTCCATGCCCTATCTGCTCAAACCCGAGCCGGAAAGCCTCTTCGTGGTGCAGTTCGGCGGC
>JADGCR010000131.1 GCA_015228895.1 Magnetococcales bacterium | reverse complement strand
TCCTATTTTCCCTCGGCCCCGGATCACCAGCTGGCGGCCCTGGTGAACAACGAAGTGGTCTCCTTCAATCCGGGAACCATCATCCTGCGGGAAAAGGAACGCCACCCGGAGTTGTGGCTGGTGCTGACCGGCAGCGTGGAAGGGATTCAGACGGACCAGCAGATCTACAGCGTCATTACCGCCGGCGGCATTCTGGGGGAGCGGTCGGGTTTGCACAACATTCCGGCCACCATGACGTTGCGCGCCACCACTTTTGTGCAGGCGTTGCGCATGCCGCAGCGGACCTGCCTGGGGTTTGTGAAAAAATACGATTTTTACGACCAGCTGGAACGACTGCACGATGGGAGAAACTTTCTTCAGGAGACCGCCCTGTTCGGCGAGGTGATTCCCTATCCCAAGCAGAACGAACTGGTCCAGGCCATGAACCGGCGCGTTTACCAGGCCGGGGAGACCGTGGAGATGGAGAATCGCTGTCTGGGCCTGATTCGCTCCGGTCAGTTGGAGGAGTTCATCGGGGATGAGCTCTTCGCCACCTTGCAGCCCCGTGATTACTTCGGCGAGGAGGACGCGGTGTTCGACATTCCCCCCATCTACGGCTTGCGGGCCATGGTGGAGACCGAAGTGGTGGAGATTTCCGGTCATCTGTTGCGGGACTTGCCGATCGTGCGCTGGAAACTGTTCGAGGCGATTGAAAAGAAACGCAGGAGAATTCTCCATGCCCACCCCTACGGGTTGTCGGTATGGAACTGGCGGGACGAGTTCGCCGTCGGGGTGCGGCGCATGGACAATCAACACATCCGGCTGTTCGCGTTGGGAGGGGTGATCCTGCGGGCGGCGGATCAGGGCAAATCCCCGGAGGAGCTTTCGGAGGCCTTGCAGCATCTGTTGAACTACTCTGTGCAGCATTTCCAGGAAGAGGAGATCCTGATTCGCAAACATGGCTTTTCCGGATTCCGTGAACATCGCAAACGCCATCGGGAACTCCTGGTGGAGATGGAGGCGTTTTCCAACAGCATGTGCGGCGGTCAGGAAAGGAGCGGCTTCAAACTGTTCTTCGAGAACTGGCTGGTCCAGCACATCCTGATGGATGACCGTCAGTATGGAAAGTTCCTGAATGAGCGTGGCGTGTATTGAGGGATCAGACCTTTTGATAATCTTTAGGACATGATGTCATCTTCATCGGGAGAAACACCCCGCGGGGTCGATGGACTGACGGTCGAGGCCGCTTTGGGGGTGTACCTGGAGCAGGTCTCGTCCCGCAAATCCCTGGAGTCCCACGAGCGGGAGGTGCGCAAGGCGCGGCAGATCACCGCGCGTCTTGGACGCATCCCGTTGCGCGAATTGACCCCTCTGGATGTCTCGGAGTACCGGGACCACCGGCTGCGCGAAGCCTCCGCGGGGATTGTCCAGGGGGATCTGGCGCTGTTGCAGGAGTTGTTCGAGGTGGCGGTGCGGACATGGGGATTGGTTCTGGAAGGGAATCCCCTGCACGGCGTGTCGCCGCCGCGCCCGCCGCCGGGTCGCGAACGCTCCTTCGAACGTGGCGAGCTGGTCCGTCTGCTGGCGGCCTGTGACCGGCGTCCCACCCCCATGCTGGGCTGGATCGTGCGCATCGCCATGCAGACCGCCATGAGCAAGGATGACATTTTGCGTCTGCGCAAGGGGGATCTGGATCTGGTGGAGCGGGTGGTCACGCTCCCCAGGCTGTTGAGCCGCCCCAGGCGTCAGATTCCTTTGACCAGAGAGGCGGTGCGGGTGTTCCGGGAGGTGTTGGTCTATCCGGAACGCCCTGAGGACGAGGAGCTGTTGTTCTTCGGAGCCATGGGTAAACTGGGGATACGCTCGCCCCTGGCCATCGACAAGGCCCTGCGCATGGTTTTGCTGCAGGCCCGCATGAAGGGATTCCGTTTCAACGACCTGCGCAACGAGGCCCTCACCCGCATGGCGGCGGCGGGTTTGAGCGAGAGCGAGATTCTCACCATCGCCGGACTCCCCTTTCCCCGGCAGGCCAAACGCCCTCCCCGCCCTGCGGTCGGGGAGTTGGTGGCCCGCATGGACGCGGTGGGGTTCGGAGTCTGACCCCGGGCAGGGACAACCGGACTATTGGGCGGGGGTCTGGTGCGATTTTTCGAGCTGTTCCAGAATCGCGGCGGCGATTTTGTTGGGTTGGAATTTGGGAATGAAGTCGTTCGCCCCCATCTGCGTGGCTTTTTCCTGGTTGGATTTGTTGCTTAAGGAGCTGTGCAGGGCCAGATGGATATGGGCCAGCCTGGGGTTTTGCTTGACGTGGCGCGTGAAGGTGAAACCATCCATGATGGGCATTTCGATGTCCGAAAAGATCAGATGGTAGGGACAGGTGCCCCCATTCGCCACGGAACTCTCCAGTTCGGCCAGCGCCTTGTCCGCGGATTCGAAGATGGTATGCCGCAGCCCCATTTGCGTGAAAGCGGAGGCCATCAGCACACGGGCGGCGTGGGAGTCGTCCACGGCCAGGATGTGGAAGTGGTTCATGTCCAGTTGCTGGACACGTTGGGTCAAGACCTTGTCGATGAGATCCTCGATGCCGATGATGTCCCCCAGCACCTTTTCCACGTCCAGAATCTGGACGGTCCGGTCGCTGTCGTAGGTGATGGCCGTGAGATAGCTGGAATCGTAAATGGCACCGTCCGGGCGAATGATGTCTCCCCAGCTTTTCTGGATCAGCCGGTCGGGTTCGCTGACCAGAAATCCCTGGATGGTGGTGCTGTATTCACAAACGATGACATAGCTGATCTTGTGGAGATAATCGATGGGTTCCAGTCCCAGCGCCTGGGAGAGGTCCAGCAGGTTGATGGCGTGGCCACGGAAATCGATGGTGCCTTTGACCGCGGGATGGGACTGGGGAATCCGGGTGATGTGTTTGGGACATTCCAGGATTTCGATGATCTTGAAGACGTTCAATCCGTAGAGTTGTCCGTCGGTCAGAACAAAGGTCAGCATCTCCATTTCGTTGCTGAAGGCGAGATTGGCCCGTTTGTTGACATCCGTCAAGAAATTGGAACTGTCCGACATGGTCTTCTCCTGTGCGCCGCTGATTTTGTTGTCTCGTATGTTGTTTGGTGGAGAGAGTCATGACTCATCATATCTGCAATCCTCCTCTGTTTGCAAAGGTTTGCCGTTTTTTTTTCGCGCTGTGCGGCAACCTGCTCGTGATCGGAGGGCCGTTTCTGCCCAATCCGGGCTGGGCGGAGAGCTGGATGGGGCGGGTGGAGCGGGTGGTGGATGGGGATTCCCTGGTGGTGGTCCGTGACGGAGAACGGGTCAAGGTCCGTTTGTCCGGCGTCGATACCCCGGAACATGGCCAGCCCTTCGCGGAACAGGCCAGAGGGTTTGCCAGAGCGCGGGTGGAGGGTCGGACGGTCCGGGTGGTGGAAAAGGAGACGGACCGCCATGGTCGCATGGTGGCCTGGGTGACCCGGCCCGGCGAGGAGGAGTTGGGGGCCGCTCTGGTGCGGGCGGGTCTGGCATGGCGCCACGCATATTTCTCCAACGATGCCGGACTGAAGGCGCTGGAAAAGAGCGCCAGGGAACGCCGTCTGGGTCTGTGGTCCCATGCCGACCCCACCCCTCCCTGGGTCTGGAAGCGCCGGCAGAAGCGGGAGTGATCCCGCGCGCCCCTGTTCTAACGCCACTGCCACCCGGATGCGGTGATGGGCAGGGCCTGGAGCAGGGTTTCGGAGACCCCCTTGGTGATGCGGGTCAGCAGATCCTCCTTGCGGGAGAAATCCACCATGCGCTCGTTCTTGATCAACTGCCGGGCAATCCAGGTGGCGGACCCCAGACCGTCCACCAGGCCGAGTTTCACGGCCTCTTCCCCGGTCCAGATCAAACCCTGGAACAGTTCGTTGCGTCCCGCCTTGAGGCGGTCGCCCCGACCGGCCTCCACCGCCTTGATGAACTGTTCGTGGATGCGGTTCAGAAGTCCCTGGACATGCTCCTTCTCGCCGGGGTCCACGGGACGGAACGGGTCGAGCAGGGCTTTGTGCTTCCCCGCGGTCACCAGTCGGCTCTCCATCCCCAGTTTTTCCAGGGTCTGCTGAAAACCGAAACCCTGCATGATGACCCCGATGGAACCCACCAGGGTGGCCTTGTCCGCGTAGATCTTGGGGATTCCGGCCGCCACGTAATAGCCTCCGGAAGCGCACAGATCTTCCAGTGCCGCGTAAAAGGGCATGTCGGGATACTGCTTTTGCAGGCGCATCACCTCGTCGTAGATGTGACCGGCCTGCACCGGACTGCCTCCCGGCGAGTTGATGCGCAGGATCACTCCCTCGGTGTCGGGATGGGCGAAGGCCTCGGTCAATCCCTGGATGACATGATCCGCGCTGAAGGGGGCGCCTTCCATGATGACTCCCCGCAAATCCACCACCGCCGTGTGCTTGCGATGGGTGGAGAAGTTCTTGAGATCGATTTCCTGCAGGTTGCCCACCCAGAGCAGCAACAGCAGATACCCGGCGATGAAAAAGCGGAACCAGTTCTTGGCCCGTCGGGATTTTTTCTGTTCTTCCAGATTGCTCAGGAGCAGACGTTCCAGAACCTGGCGTTCGTGGGCGCGGTTGGCCTCCAGGCGTTCCAGCCAGTCGCCTTCACCAGCCTCGAACGGTGGGGGATCCTCGGAGAGCAGGGGTTCGTTTTTTTCCATTATTCTTCAACTGTGGCGGAATTGGATTTCATGCGGATATCGGTATGGTCCTTGAAATTCCGGATGCGGAAACGCATTTCATAGACCAGACAGGCCCGGCAAACGGCAGTGGATTGATAACACTGGCTGGATTTGTTGCTCCAACAGGGGTTTTCGTTGTCCTTCAGGGAGATGCAGGTCTGCTTGTCGGCGTGGATGCATTTTTTCACGTCCCAGCAGGGGATCAGGGCCATGAGGGAACGAATGCCGGCAATGCTGATGCTGGATTTGATCAGTCGGCGGATCTCGATCAACCATTCGATGTCCCGCTCGGAAAAGAGCCGCGTGCCCGCGAGATTTTTGTGGGAGATGAACAGCTTTTCCCGTTCGTACATGTGAATCGTCCGAATGGAGATGCCAAGACGTTTGGCGACCACGCCGATTTTGACCAGGCCAGCAGTGTTTTTGTCAGCAGATGGTTCGGTAGTCATGGGTGTCGCTGTCTGCGCCTCTTGTGCTTTTGGGTGCGGGGTTTGCGGTTCGAGTCTCCAAAGGGAACGGATACTGCTTACCATAAATGTGACTGAAGATCACACAAGAATTTAAATGACCCCTGGAAAAAGGTTGAAAAAGGCCCCTTTGCCCGCATAACGCGCCGCCTTGCCCAGAGACTCCTCGATGCGCAGCAGTTGGTTGTACTTGGCGATGCGATCCGACCGGTTGAGGGAGCCGGTTTTGATCTGACCCGCGTTCACCGCCACCGCCAGATCGGCGATGGTCACATCCTCGGTCTCGCCGGAACGATGGGAGATCACCGTGGGGTAGCCGGACTGTTTGGCCAGCTCCACCGCCTCCAGGGTTTCGGTCAGGGTGCCGATCTGGTTGACCTTGATCAGGATCGCGTTGGCGATCCCCTGGCGCACCCCTTCGGCCAGGATGGCGGGATTGGTGACGAACAGATCGTCTCCCACCAGCTGGAGCTTGTTGCCCAAGGCGTCCGTCAGACGCCGCCACCCTTCCCAGTCGTTCTCGGCGCAGCCATCCTCGATGGAGAGAATCGGGTAACGGGTGGACAGATCCTGGTAATACCCCACCAGCGCGTCCTGATCCATGACCCGGTTCTCCCCCTTGAAGGTATAAAGATTGGTTTGCGCGTCAAAGAATTCCGAAGAGGCGCAATCCAGCCCCAGGTGGATCTCCTCCCCCGGAATGTATTTGGCGTTTTCGATGGCTTGCAGGATCACCTGGAGCGCCTCTTCGTTGGAAGAGAGATTGGGCGCGAAGCCCCCCTCGTCGCCCACGGCGGTATTCAGGCCCCGTTTGGCCAGGACCTTTTTCAAGTGGTGAAACACCTCCGCTCCCATGCGCACCGCCTCGGCCATGGATTCCGCCGCGACCGGCAGGATCATGAACTCCTGGATGTCCACGTTGTTGTCCGCGTGGGCGCCCCCGTTGAGGATGTTCATCATCGGGGTCGGCAACAGATGGGCGTTGACGCCACCCAGATAGCGAAACAAGGGTTGACCCGCCGCCAAAGCGGCCGCCTTGGCGCAGGCCAGGGAGACGCCCAACAGGGCGTTGGCCCCCAGACGGGATTTGTCCTCGGTGCCATCCAGGGCGATCATGCGGGCGTCCAGAGCGCGTTGGGCGAAGAGATCCATGCCCGTCATGGCGGG
>JADGCR010000130.1 GCA_015228895.1 Magnetococcales bacterium | reverse complement strand
ACCCCCACCCGGTTGGTGACCGGGTCCACCAGATAGTGGTCGATGAAGCTGAAATCCTGGAAGGGGAGGGCGTTGAGATCCTTGACCATGGGCGCGGTGCCGTTGGAGATCCGGGTGCCGTTGGCCAGATACCACATGCCGGGAATCTGGTCGAGGGGTTTGCCGGCCAGGAGTTCCGTGAGAAAGGTTTCCCCTTCCCCCATGCAGATGCCATCCGCGTGTTGCAGGCATTCGTCCGGGCGGATCATGGGGTGGATGCCCCCCCAGAAGACCGGGATGGGAGTGGTGGATTTGATGTGCCGGGTGATCTGGGCGGAGAGGCGGTACTGGGAGGTGAACACCGTGATGCCCACCAGGTCGCAGTTGGCGATCAGACTGGAGATGCCGTCCAGGGTGGCCTGGGAATAGGCGCGCAGGGAGAGTTCCGAAGGGATGAAGATGATGCGGGCCTGGTGTCCGAGTTGACGCGCATAAGCCGAAAGCGCCCTGGAAGACATGGAGGCCAAATCTGTGCCCAAGGCCAGAAAGGCAATGTTCATCGGTTGTGAACTCCCATGGTTACCTATAGAAATGTCGCCCTGAATGATGACATTCTGCCATGACCCTTTGCCAGAGTCAATGACCCCGTTCCCGGGATGACCGGGGAGGGATCGACGGCGAGGAGACCCGCTCCCCGGATTCAGGCCTCATCCCGCCCCCAAAGGGCGAACCACACCGTGCCGAGCAGACCGAAGGCCGCGGCGGTCAGGAGATTGACCTGGGGACCAAGCTGCCACAACAACGCCCCGCTGAAAGCGCCCAGCGCCACCACCACATCCCGCACCAGATAATAGGCCCCGAACGCGGCGGCCCGATGGTCGGGTGGGGCCAGATCGAGAATCAACGCCTTGCGCGCCGGTTCGCCGAACTCCTTCAACCCCCGCACCACGAAAGCCGACACCAGCCAGGGAAAGGAGTCGGAAATCAGCAGGATCAGGGGAAAGGCGGTGAAAAACAGGAACGTGATGACGACGAAAGGCTTTTTGTGCGCCCGGTCCGCCAGACAGGCCACCGGCAGATAGATCAGGATCGCGGTGGCCATCTCGATGGTGGTGAGGAGACCGAACGTCACGGCGGAGACCGGATGGGCGATGGTCTTCAGGCACCAGACCACCACAAAGGCGTAGGGAATCTGTTCACAGAACCGCACCAGAATGTCCGCCACCAGCAGACGGCGCATGGCGGGGGTGAGCAGGGCCATGAGGGTCTTGAGGGTTTTCGGCGGGTGGTCGGCCTTGGCGGGGCGGTCGTCCGGGATCAGGCGTTGCTGGGCGAGAAGACCCAGCAACGCCAGACAGAGGGCGATGGCGAAGGAGAAACGAATCCCGTCCACCTCGCCCATCCGATCGATGCACACCCCGCCGATGACCGGCCCCAACGCCATGGGCAGCCGTTTGACCAGGGAGTGCATGGTCACGCCCATGGTCCGCTTGTTGGCCGGCAGCACCTTGGCGATCAACCCCATGCTGGCCGGGAGGGAGAGGGCGCTCCAGGCCAGAAACAGCGCCGCCCCCGCCAGGACCGCCTCCCAGCGGGGCACCAGGATCACGATCAGGTAGCCGGTCATGGCCAACAGGTTGATGCAGAGCAAACTGCGCCGGACGCCCAGCCGTTCCGCCAGATAGCCGCCCGGCAGGGAGTAGAGCGCGGACAGCAGGTTGTCCATCGCCCCCAACAACCCGATCACCAGAGGTCCGCCACCCAGCGCCAGGAGGTAGATCGGCAAAAAACGTTCCGCCAGTCGCTCTCCCAGTCCCACCAGGATCACCAGCAGCAGCAACCCCGTGGTTTCCCGCCGCAGGGCGAGGAAATCGAACAAGCGCGCCCATGGTCCCATTGTCGCATCCTTATCATTGTGACGCTTTGGCCGTGTCCAGCGCGCACCATGCGTACAGGGCGTCGTAGAGATCGAATTGCCGTCTGATGTTCTCCGCGTCGTCGGGAAAACGGAGGCCGTATCCCGTGGCCAGAGCCTCCAGACCTCGCGCCAGGGGGTCTTTGTCATAGGTGTGGGTGTCGGCCCCGTTGACCACCCTGGCCAGACGCAGCAACGCCTTGTCCGTGAGTTGATAGGCGCGGATCAGCACATCGAAGGTGCACAGGTCGCCATCGTGATCATACACCGCTCCGGGGGCGTCGTAGGAGATCGCCCCCTCCGTGGCGGCGACCTCCAGCACCTTGCTCTTGGGGACAAAGAGAAATTCGGCCTGCGAGTCGATGAAACGGGCGATCAGCCAGGGGCAGGCCACCCGGTCGACGTGGACATGGGAACGGGTGATCCATCTCATTGTTTTTCTCCGGTCGGGGTGACGCAACCAAAATAGGTCAGGTTGTCGGCGATGGTTTTCTGGACATCTTCCAGCAAGTGGTTGAAGCGGGCCTCCACATCGTCCTGCAAATGGTGCAGGTACTCCCGCGCGCCCTCCTCGCCATACTTGTCGCGCCACATGCCGGCAAACTCCAATACCCGTCCCAGATCGTGGCGTTCGTATTTCATTCCCGGCTCGTCGATCCATTGGTGAATCTCCCGGTACTCCTGGCCGGTTCGGGCCAGGCTGCGCTGATAGTGCACTTCAGGTTTGGACATGTCGTGTGTACTCACTGGTTGATTGGTTTGAATGGATGACGAAAGCGTCGGGCAAGAGCCGTCTTGAGCAGGCGGATGCCGAACGCGCGGGACAAGACTTCCCGGTGGACAAGCCGGGGAGAAGGTTGGGGGTCACACATCGGGTTGGTCCCGGTTGGAGAAAAAGAGGTATAAATCATCCAGAAGGGGTTGGCAGGCGGAAAAAAGGGCGTCATCGTCCCCTGTCCGCAGGCTGATCCCCTTGAACAGCGAGGCCACCCCGGCGGCTTCCGGGGTGGACCCTCCCACATCCAGGGCGTGAACCAGACCTCCCAGGGCCATGATTCCCCCATCCCCCTCCAGGTCGAAGCAACGGGTCAGGGTTTCGAAGGTGACCCGCTGTCCGCTGTGGGAAAACTCCCCCCCATCCAGATCGAAGCCAATGGCCTGGGGGGGAGGGGTTTGACCGGGAGACAGCCACAGGAAGCGGGCGTGGGGATCGATGAATCTTTTGATCAACCATGCCGATGAGATGCGGTCCACCCACAGTTGTGCGCGGGTATACCATGTCCGGTTTTGATAGAGGCGGACATCCCGCTTGATGAGAGTCTCTTCCAGGGCGCGGGTGGGTTCGTCCGGGGTGATGCGGTTCCGCAGTCGGGCTTCCAGGGTCAACAGAGCGCTTTCGGTGGCGCCTTGGGCGGCGTTCGGAAAAAAATCGATGGCCATGATTTCCGCAAACCGTCGGCGCATCCCCCGCGCACTCCGTTTCAGTTGTTTGAAATCGTCTTTGTCCGGGTCGAGTCGCGCCATTTCGGTTTGCAGGGCGGTGTAGGCCGGGGTGCGGTCGAACAGGACGCGAAAAGCCGTCTCCTGCCGGGCCTCCCAGGGAAGCAGGCCCACCACTTCCGCGGAACCGCCAGCGGTCTGGATCTCCCCGGCCACGCTCAGAAGGTTTTTCCCCCGTTCCTCACCACTTGGCAACAGATAGACCCCGTCCCGCAATACCGCGCCTCCCATGGACTTGAGGGCGCGCCAGGCCCGCATGCGCTCGGTGGCGTTGCGGGCGGGCAGGCTGAAAATGAGGGCCAGAAACGGGGTGGAGTCCATGATGGTGGCCGGAAAAGAGTGATCAGTTGCAATGATATCTACCAAAATGTAGACATCATTGCAATGAAAAATTTTTCAGGCCATCACCGTGTCAAGCGGGGGAGCCGATCCGGGTGATGATGCGGGGATGGTTGGGGTCTTTCGGATGGACCTCGACGACCTGGGCGGCTTCACCCTCTTTTTTCAAGTAGGCCGCGGCCGCCTCGTCGGCCTCGTTTTTGTCCGCGTAGCGACCGATCCAGATCAGTTGCCACAGACGGCCATTGGGATCCTTGGTTTCGCTCACCATCAGGTCATACCCCTTGTTGGTGAGTTTGATCAGTTTGTCCTCGGTCTCCCCGGGTTCCAGAAACGCGCCCACCTGGACGGCGTAACCTTCCGGGAGGGTGGCCGATTTCCGGGAGGGGGTGGCGTGTCCGTTCCTGGCGGTGGGGATGACGAAGGCCGGACGGTTTTCCCGTTCACCAAAGATCCTGGCGGCGTCGCGGGCCTGAAGTTCGGTGTCGTAGGGTCCGATCCAGACCAGATACCAGTTGTGGTCCCGGCTTTCCGGTTTTGCGTGCAGCGAAAGTTCATAGCCCTTGCCCTGCAACTGGCCGATCAGGGCCAGCGCCGCGGCCTCCTCCTGAAAGGCGCCGACCTGGATGGCGAACTGCTTCCAGTCCGGGTGGGGACGCCTGGCGGCGGGGGAGGTCTCGTCGTGGGTCATGAGGTGAATGAAATCCAGCAGGGGTATCCGCTCGATGTCCTGTTCCTCGGCGGGGGGCGTGGTGGCGGATGACGGTTTCCGGGTGGTTTCCGGGGATTGCACCGTGTTGGCCAGTTGGGCGATCGCAGCCTGGATTTTGTCTGTGTCGGTATCCTGGTGGTGTTTGAAGGTGGCCGACAGGGCCGCGAACGCCTCGGCGGCGGGGATCGTGTCGGCACTTTCCGGCGGGATGGCCGAAGGGGTTGGGTCGGCGGGTTTGCTGTCGGGTTCCGTGTCGGAGAAGAGGGTTTCCACCAGCAGATTCATGCTCTCTTCCTGGGCCTGGGTGAGGGCGGTCTCCTGGTCCCGGGTTCCGGTCGTCGGGACGGGGCGGGTGAGGGCGGTCTCCCGGTCCCGGATTCCGGTCGTCGGGACGGGGCGGGGAGTCTCTGGGGTGGCGTCCGCGACGGGTGGCGGCTCCGGCGGGGCCTCCCCCTTGAGGGCGTCGGCTTCCGGCGACTTTTCCTCAAGCGCCGGGGGTGGGACGCCTTCCGGTCTGGTCAGGGTCTCGTTGAGTTGTCCCATGGCCGCCAGCAGCCGATAGGATTCGGTCATGAACTGAAACTGTTCTCCCACCAACAGCCGTTTGGAGGCGTGCAATTCGTTTTCCGAGTTGAGCAGATCCAGCATGGTTTGCAGGCCCAGCCGGAACTTCTCCTCATGGTCGCGGCGGACGGCATGGGCCGCATCCACATGCTTTTCCAGGCTCTGAATCCGGGTCTTGGCGGAGAGCAGGGCGTTCCAGGACTTGTTGAGTTTCTCTTCCACCCCGCGGCGGATCTCTTCCTGTTTTTCCCGGAAACGGGCGGCCTTGTGGGAGGTCTCCTTGAACCTGGCCATGTCCGCACCGCCACGGAAGAAGTTGTAGCGCATGTTCAGCATGGCGGAGGCGTCCTGGGAGTACCCCCGTGTCCCGCCGATGTTGTTGCTCTCGGAGACCGACATCTCCAGGCTGATCTTGGGCCACAACGAGGCGGCGTTGACCTTCCCTTCGGCCCGTGTGGCCTCCAGGTCCGCATGGGCCGCGAGCAGGGAGGGATTGCGGCGCATGGCGATCTCCATGGCCTCGCCACGGGAGGCGGGGAGTCGGTTTTTGTGAATGGTGGGCTGGGCCAACGCGCCGGGAGGGAAGCCCACCAGTGTGGTGAAGCGGCTCTCCGCACCCCTGAGCAACCCTTCGGTGGCAGCCAGATCCGAGGCGATCAGGGCCAGACGACTCTCCGTTTGCCGCACGTCCATGTCGGCGTTCAGCCCCAGTTGGGCGGTCTGGCGGGTTTTGATCAACAGATCCGAATGGACATTCAACGCCTCTTTGGCCAACTCCACCAGGGTGCGCTGTTTTTGAATGTCGATGTAGATTTCCGCCACTTCCAGGGTGGCGTTTTCGATGGTCTCCTGATAGGAGAAATCCGCGGCCTGGACCTGGGCCTGCGCCTGCTCCACCTTGTAGAGGGTGTTGAAACCGTCGAACAGGGGCTGGTTGATGTTCATCCCGGCGGAGGCCCGGTTCATGGTCAACCCCCCGCCATCCAGTCCGGCGCGGGAGGGGGGGGTGTTGGTCCACTCCCGGCCCTTGGTGGTGTTGAAATCGATGGTGGGCAGATAACCGGCGAACGCCTGACGGATCCGTTGCCGGGTCTCCTCCAACTCCTGGATGGCGGCGCGCAGTTTGGGGTGGGAGTGCATGGATTCGTTCACCGCGTCACCCAGTGTCATCGCGTGCGCGGGACATGGCAGCAGCCACGACACCAACAGCAGCACTGTCGCGAAGGGAACGGATCTCCATCGATTAATAGGTTGTTTCAAAACCAATCTTCCTGTTTCTTTCGGGCGGTTTGGTCAGTCCGTCTGGCTCCTTCTGTATAAACATCAATATATTTTTTGCAATAGGTTTACTACATTCCTTTATTTTGCCT
>JADGCR010000012.1 GCA_015228895.1 Magnetococcales bacterium | reverse complement strand
CAAAGGACGGTTTTCCAGGGGATGGAGCCAGGCGGGTGCCAGTTGGGCCAGGGACACGGCCAGAAACGGACGGGTGAGCATGTCCGGGTCCGGCAGGACCAGGTTGGGGGAGTGGCGCACCAGTTCCCCCATCAGGGCGATATCCAGATCCAGGGGACGGGGTGCCCAGCGGGGGGCGTCGGGTTGACGACCCATCTCTTGTTCGATGGCTTTCAGGGTGCGTTGCAGTTCCAGGGGGTCCCAGGGCTGATGTATCGCGATGGCGCCATTGAGAAAATCCGGATTCTTGACGGAATCCGGCTGGTCCGGGGTGGCCAGGGCGGTGGTGCGATAGACGGTGGAAACCGCCTGCCATCCGGTCACCTCGAAGAGCCGGGTCAGACCTCGCACCAGATGGCGCTCCGGCTCGATGTTGGAGCCAAAGGCGATCAGGACCGGGGTGTGCACGGCTTTCAGGGTTCCGGACGCTGGCGCTGGATCCGCACGCCGGCGGACCTGGCGAAGCGCAGCGCCCCCGGCTTCTCCACCTCGACCCGCACCTTGAGGACCCGCGGGTGTTCCAGACAGATGCGGGCAATCCGTTCCGCCAGCGCCTCCACCAGGAAAAACGCCGATTGCCCCGTGAAGGCGATGATTTGTTTGGTGAGCGCCTTGTAATCCACGGCATCCTCGATCCGGTCGCTCTCTCCCGCCGCCCTGGTGTCGGTGAACAGGGTCAGGTTGATGAGCACATCCTGCAGGGTGTTCCGCTCCCACTCCTGGAGGCCGATGACACAGCGCACCAGGAGATCGCGAATGACGATACTGTCCAGTTCAGATCTCTCCATGGATCCCTCTTCCCGGATGATGGTTCAAGCGAACGCCTTCTGGATTTCCAGAAACGAATCGATATTGTCAAGAAAAAGGTCCACCAGTCCAGGATCGAAATGGGTGCCCCGGTCCCGTTTGATCAGTTCCAGGGTCTGTTCCAGGGTCCAGGCCTCCTTGTAGCTCCGTTTGTGGGTCAGGGCGTCGAACACGTCGATCAGGGAGGTGATCCGGGCGAAGATGTGAATCTCCTCCCCTTTGAGACCCTGGGGATAACCGGTCCCGTCCCATTTTTCGTGATGCTGCCCGCAAATGACCGCCCCGGTGCGGATGATCCGCTGGTCGGTGCTCTTGAGCACCTGACAACCGATCTCCGTGTGGGACTGCATGATGCGCCACTCCTCTGGGGTCAACTTCCCCGGCTTGTTCAAAATGGCGTCCGGAATGCCGATCTTGCCCAGGTCGTGCATGGGAGAAGCCATGCGCAACAACTCGCAATCCGGTTCGGAGAGGCCCGCCAGTTGCGCCAACAGCCGGGAGTTCTCCGCCACCCTGCGGACATGCTGTCCCGCCTCCCCGGAACGGGTCTCGATGATCTCCCCCAGGGTAAAGGTCACATCCTTTTGGGTTTTGATCATCTCCCGGTTGAGCAGCAGCTGCTCGAATGCCGTGGCGATATTGGAGGAGAAAACCTCGATCAGATCCCGATCCACGGGCCGCAACCGACGGTCGCACTTGAGATGGATCAGGTTCTCCATGCCCCTTCTGGATCGAAAATAGCCCAGAAATTCATACTCGCCAAACAGACTCCGCCTGGACAGCAGGGCGGACCGGACGCGTTCCGCCACGGAGGGCGGCACCACCTCGAAGACCGCTTGACCAATGGCGGCCTCGTACTGGCCGATGGCGGCATAGATGTTGATCGTACCCCGTTTCTCCGTGGCCGCGAAACCTTCGACGCCCCCGGTCCCACCCCCCTCCCCACCGTGGCCAAGCAGCGCCGCCAGTTGGGTCAACATGCTGGTCGCCAGCTGTCCCAGGGAGTTCAATTCGTACAGACGTCCCGTGGCCTCGATGATCCTGCGCAAACCCTGACGGGTGTTTTCGATGGTGTTGAGCAGGTTGAACGCGCGCAGACTGGCGGTCACCGAGGTGATCAACGCCTGATTGCTCAAATTGACCTTGTCCTTGTAATCGTTGATGTCGTAATTGGCGATCACCTCGGCTTCCGGGGCCTGTCCCGGTTGACCGGTGCGCAGAATGATGCGCACAAAGGGATTCTTCAACTCGTCCCGGATGTAGCGGACCACGTTCAACCCTTCCTTGTCGGTCTCCATCACCACATCCAGCAGGATCACCGCGGTGTCGGGATGAAGACCCATCAGACGCCGGGCATCCGCCCCGGAATAACCGTCGATGAACCGCATGGAGCGGCCCTCGAACACCATCTCCCTGAGCACCAGCCTGGTCAGGGGGTGGAGATCCGGATCATCGTCGATCACCATGATCTTCCAGGGAGACTCGCCGGAACTCCCCGCCCCCTCAGAAACGGGAGGCGCGATCGCCTCCCCTGGTCCGGTAAACACAAGATCCTGTTGCGTGGCTGCCATGTTCCCCTTCCTTAGGTTTGGTTGACGCGTTTCAGCTCACTTTGGGAAATTGAATCCGAAACTCCGTCCCCTCCCCCGGCTGGCTGAAACATTCGATGGTGCCATTGAGCCTTTGCGTCACCAGGTTGTACACGATGTGCATGCCCAATCCACTCCCTCCCTGGTTGCGATTGGTGGTGAAGAAGGGTTCGTAGATCTGTTTCAGCGTCTCTTTGTCCATTCCCTTGCCATTGTCCGCATAATGTAAAAATAGTGTATCATGATTGTGACCGGCGGTGATACCCATTTTTCCCGAGGCAGTTTCGTCGAACGCATAATTCAACGAGTTGATTATGAAATTTGCAATGATCTGCGACAGGGCACCCGGATAGCTGTTGAGTTCGATATCCTCCGGGCAGGTGATGAGCACCTCATGTTGGGTTTTTTTCAATTTGGGACGCAGGGTGAACACCGTCTCTTCCAGATACTCTTTCAGGTTGAAAATCCTCTTCTCCTGGCTGGTTTGATCCACCGCCACCTTCTTGAAGCTGAGAATCAGGTCCGAGGCCCGTTTCAGATTGGCCTTGATCAGTTGGGTGGCCTCATGGATGTTGTCCAGAAAGTGGTCCAGATCTTCCCGCCTCAGGCTGCCCTGCCGGTAGGTATCGAGAAATTTTCCGGTCTCCGATTCCAGGTAGGTCACGGCGGTGAAACCGATGCCCACCGGTGTCTTGATCTCATGGGAGATGCCCGCCACCAGACCACCCAGGGCCGCCAGACGTTCGGACTGGATGAGCTGGGTCTGGGCGCTTTTCAAGGAGGCGAGATGGCCTTCCAGTTCCATGGTGCGTTCCTGCACCTTCTCCTCCAGAATGAGATTGTGATGCTGCAACGACTCTTCCAGCTTTTTCCGTTCGATCAGGCTGCCCAGGGTGTTGCCAATGGCCAGCAGCAGACTCTCCTCCTCCGGATTGCCGCCCTGACCCGATTCCAGATAGAAGGTCAACACCCCCAGCAGCAGGGAACCCGACAGGATGGGCACCGAATAGTGACCATGAGGCAGCATGCCGTCGAAGGCGATATCGTGCCGGTCATCCACGCAATCGGCGTGGATGATGGTCTTGGCCACCGCCGCCCGTCCGCACAGACAGTGCCCGAAGGGGACTTTGTCGCACAGGGCGATCAGTTCCGGATTGAGTCCCTTCTGCGCCACCAATTGCAGGGAGTCGGTTTCCGGATGGACCAGAAACACCACCCCCTTGGACTGAATCGCCAGCCAGGGCACCGAAAGGATGAAGTCCAAAGCCCGTTCGAGTTGTTCCCGCAGGGGAATTCTGGCGTAGGAGATGGCGTACAGGCCGTTGACGATCCTTTGGAAGGTGAGGTAGTGCTGCGCCTGATTCTCCGCCTGCAACCGTTCGGAAATGTCCCGGAACACCACCACCGCGCCCAGTATCTCCCCGTTGTCCACAATCGGGGTGGAGGTGTATTCCACAAAAAAACTGGATAAATCCTTGCGCCAGAACAGCTCGTTGGTGACGTGCTGGATCTCCCCGTCCAGGATGGCCTTGGCGACGAGGCAGTCGTCCCTGGGATAGGGGGCGTTGTCCGGTCGGGTGTGATGCATGAAATCGTGGATGTACTGCCCCAGGAGTTCACCAGGCTCCCAGCCCAGCATGCGTGCGGCGGCGGGATTGATGAAGGTGGTGCGTCCCTCCTTGTCCATGCCGTAAATGCCTTCCCCGGCGGCCTCCAGCAACAGCTTGTTGTGGCTGCTGATCCGTTGCAGGGTGGCCTGCGCCCGTCTTCTCTCCAGAAGTTCCTTTTCCACCGATTCCGTGGCCAGCACCATGGCGTTGGCCACGGAAGTCACCTCATCACGTCCCGCCAGCGCGACCGAGGTGAGACGGCTCTTCATGGTGTCGGTGAGGTGATACCCCCTGGAAAACTCCTGGGCCACCAACCCCAGGGTGGTGATGCGCCGGGTGAGGCTGACCAGCCACACCCCCAGGGTTTTCCAGAAAAGCAACGAAAGCAGCAGCAAGATGGAAATGCCCGCCAGAAAGATCTCCATGACGGAAAAAATCGGTTGGGAGTGATGCCGGATCACCATTCTGAGTTCCTGATCCGCCACATCGCCCCAGGGGATGGAAATTTGATCCAGACGGTTCTTTCCTTCCCGAAAGGTTCCCTCCTGCAACGTCTCCACGCCAGGCACGTTGTTGCCCACCGAACTGGCCTTGATGTGGTTGTGGTACAGCACGAACAGGTCGGTCAACGGGAGGGTGTGGCGAAACAGCAACCCGTTCTCGATGGGAACGAAGACCACCAGCTCCCCATGCCCCATGACTCCCAGCCACAAGGGCTGGGCGATCCAGCGGTAGAGCTGTCCGGAGGCGGGATGCTCGTACCAGCCGGAGGGTTTGGCGGTGACGAACCGGTCCGCCAGGGTCAGGGGCGAGGTGGTGTACTGGAACAGAATCCGCTGATGGCCGTCGGTGACCAGAATCACGGGAAACCGGGAGTTGGCCTCCAGGACCAGGGTATCGCGCAACCGCTCCCACCCCTTGTCGGGTTCCCGGAACAGGTTGTACATCTCCAGGCGATTGTGGAGGATGATGGCCTCCTCCTGCCACTCCTGCTCCAGCAGCACGATCTTTTCCGTGTAGAAACTCCGCAGGGAGCGCATCATCCGGTCGGCGGCCTTGCCCATGGTCTGGTGCTGGAATCCCAGGGCCAGCAAGGCGATGGTGGCCACCATCACCAGGGAGATGGTCACCACCCGGATGGTCGCCTGACGCAGCAGAACGCCTGTTTGCACCGTTGAGCGGATCCGGATCACTCTTTGCGCCCAACCCACTGATCGTTGATGAGATGCTCCATGCGAATGGCGGTGGACTCAGGGGTGCTGGTATGAAAAAAGATATTGGTCTCCTCGATTTGTCGCCTGGAGAAGGTTCCGTCCTTGCTGAACAGGCGGGGATATTTTTTCAGGCAGAGCAGGATCTGCTCCCTTTCCCGGGCATCGGTGATGCGCAGCTGTTCGATCAGCTCCGCCGGGGAGTGGGAGGCGATCCATTGCAGGGAGCGGCGCAGGGCCTTGACCAGCCGTTGCACCTTTTCCGGTTCCCTGGTCAACACGTCGGGACGGGTGGCCAGAGCGGCGTGGAGGACATTGGCTCCGGGGATGTTGCCGGTGGTTTCGGGTTCCGCCAGATTGACCAGAAAAAAGACCTTGCCCGCCGCCAGCATGGTGGAGGCGAAAGGCTCTTCGGAGACAATGGCGTCCACCTGGCCGGAATCCAGCATGGCGATCCGTTTGGCCCACTCCTGGCCGGAGGAGATGACCCGCGCATCCCGTGGTTGCAGCCCGTCCGAGCGCAACAGCAGCTCAAGGAGCTGCTGGGCGACGGTCTTGGCGTTGACCGCGCTGGTGTGGACCCCGATGATCCTGCCCTTCAGGTCGGCGATGCGCCGCACCTCCTCACGCAGCGCCGCCCGCACCATGAGCACGAACTGGGGACGGTCGGAAAGGGCGGCCACCCCCACCACATCCCCCCCATGGGCCTTCAGGGACATGAGGGCGGGAAAACCCACCACGGTGAAATCGGCGTTGCGGGAGATCAACTCCTTGATGGCCAACCCCCCGCCTTCCACATGTTTCAACTGGACCTCGATCCCTTCGTCCCGATCCGCCTGGATGAAGGGGACCAGATCGATGGGAAGGTAGGAGAGGTTCCGCGGTCCCACCACGCTCACCACGGTCTTGATGGGGGTCTCCCCGGCCACGGCGTCCCCGACGGGCAGCGCCACTCCCCATGCGATCCACCAAAAAAGCCAAACGCGCGACAGGATGTGCATAGCGTATCGTTCCCCAAGTCTTTGTATATTTTTGCAAATACTCTGCATATTACAGCAAATGCTCACCTCCGTCCACGCGGATCATCTCGCCGGTGATGAAATCATGCCGCAGCAGAAAAAGCAGGGCGGCGCCGATCTCCTCCGGCGTGCCGGAACGACCCGCCGGAGTGGCGGCGGCGACGCCTTCGAAGGCGGCCTGACTGGCGCCGGGCGCCGGCAGGATCGGTCCGGGACCGATGGCGTTCACCTGGATGGCCGGGGCCAGCTCCAGGGCGGCCAGCCGGGTCAGGGTCCACAGGGCGGACTTGGCGGCGGAATAGGCGGCGTATCCGGGCCTGGGTCGATGACCCTTCTGGTCGATGATCTGGATGATCTTGCCCCGCCCCTCCGGCGGCAGACGCCGGGCGAAGCTTTGCATCAGCAGAAACGGCGCGGTGAGATTGATGTCCAGATGACGGTTCCACACCTCCAGGGGACCGTCCCGCACCGTGCCGGGGAGAAAAATCGCGGCGTTGTTGACGAGAATCTCCACCACCCTCCCCCCCAGCAGCGCCTCGGCCTGCGGGAGCAGCCGGCCGGTCTCCCCGGCGTCGGCGAGATCCCCTTGCAGCAGATGGGCCTCCCCCCCCCCGGTCCGGATGGTCTGCTGCAGCGTCCGTGCGGCCTCCCGGGCGCTGCCATAGTGAATGACCACGGCAATCCCCTGCCGGGCCAGGGCCAGAGCGCAGGCCGCCCCGATGCGATGTCCGGCGCCGGTGATCAATGCGGTGGAAAAGGGGTGGGACATGGCATTGGCCCGGGAAGGTCGAAATGGTCGTTGACAAGGAGGTCACCAGGAATGGTGCCTTTATCGTATGATTGCCCCGCGCCCGTCAATCACAATTTTGTCCCCACGGCGGGGTGCAATCTTTCTTGCACCTGCAATTTTTTGGACATTTTTTCAATTAATTGAAAATAAACGAAAAACGATGAATCAACGTTTTATTTTTGGAATTTGTCCCCTTTCTTTGGACACTTTTTATATGTTGGATCAGGAAGCATGAGAGAACAATTAATTGAAATTGTTATTTTTTTTTAAGTTTGTTTGTTGGCACACACATTGCAATTTTATTGAATGATTTATCAACGAGCACGAGGGAAGGAGACCGCAGCGGGGAAAAAATCGGCCAGGCGTCAAGAACGAGGAATCGATGCAATGAGACTCCAGGAAGAGCATTTTTCAGTTGGCAACGCGTGTCAGATCATCCGGTTCGTGCCCCCTGCCCAGTTCAAGCAGGAAGCGAACGAATTGATGACCACGATGACGCATCAATTGCAGACCTTGAAAAACAAGGGAGAGGACCCGCTGCTGACCGATGCCATATCACGCAGCATGGACTCTTTTCATCACATGGCCGCGTTGCGGGGTTTGAAGGACATCGCCGAGCTGGCCATGCATGTCGCCCGCGCCCTGGAACAGACCGAACCGGGAAAGAACGAGGCCGCCAAACGGGTGGTGGCCCTCTCACTGGCCGCGGTCAGTCAGATTCAGTGTCTGCTCAATCCCTCGGTGGAGGGGGCGGCGGCCAACGCCCGGCGTATCGTCAGCGGGTTGATTCAACAATGGTAGTCATGGCGCCATGGGTGCGGGAAGGCGCGCGCCGCCCGCCGTTGCGCCGTTTTCTTGGCGGCATGGTCTCTTTGCGGCGTGTCAGAATTGAGGGCAATATGAACGAGGAATTATCCGATGCCATCATGGAATCGGTGCATGACATTTTTCACGGCTTTCTGGCGTTGGAAGTTTTCCCCGGAGAAGAGGATCCGCAGCCCGCGGAGACCACCAGAGACGCGAACGAGGTCGCCACGGTGGTGAGTTTTTGTGGCGTGCTCCGCGGAGCGGTGGTGCTGAGAACCTCCCAACCCACAGCCCTGATCCTCGCCGGCGCCCTCTCCGGCAAATCCCTGGGACAGCTCTCCGGGGAAGCCCTGGATCTCCTGGGGGAACTGACCGACCTGATCGCCAGTGGCATGCGCACCCGCCTCTCCTCCCATGGCGAAATCCGCCTCACCCCCCCCACCATGGTGGTCGGCCAAGGGTACACCTTGCGCAACGCCCGCATTTTCTCCCACGTCCGGCAATCTTTTCAGGTCAACGACGGCCATTTTGTCGTGGACTGTTTCTTCCTCAAGGATTTCTCTTGAAAGGGTGGCCTTCTCCCCCCTGAAGCCTCCCCGCATCCTTGGGTATTCAACGCCCCCCGCATCCTTGGTATTCAAAATGCATATCCTGTTGCGTGCAGACCGACCGAGTGGTTCCCGATCACCGGGCCGGTCCAATAAACAATACGGAATCTGCGATCGAAAATGATACCATGAACAAAATTCAATCCATCGAGGAACTGGTCCGGACGGTCGCCGGTCTCAAGGCCATGGGCAAAAAGATCGTCCATTGTCACGGCTGCTTCGACCTGCTGCACATCGGTCATTTACGTCATTTCCAACAGGCCCGACACCTGGGGGATATCCTGCTGGTCACGGTGACCCCGGACCGTTTCGTGGACAAGGGGGTGCATCACCCGGCCTTTCCCGAAGCCCTGCGGGTCGAGGCGCTCTCCGCTTTGGCCTGCGTGGATCTGGTGGCCGTCAACAACTGGCCCACCGCCGTGGAGCTGCTCCGGCTGTTGCGACCCGATTTTTACGTCAAGGGGATGGAGTTCCGTCACACGGACGAGGATTATACCGGAAAAATGGAGGTGGAAGCCACCGTGGTCCGGGAGATCGGCGCCCAACTCCACTTCACCGGCGACATCGTCTTCAGCTCCACCAACCTGATCAACCGCTATCTCTCCAAATTCTCCGAAGAGGTCAGAAACTATCTGAGCCTGTTTCGCGGACGTTATCAGATTTCTGACGTTTTCGGCGTGTTGGACCAGATGAAACCGTTGTCCGTGCTGGTGGTGGGGGACGCCATCATCGACGATTATCATTATGTCAACGCCATCGGCAAATCCTCCAAGGATCCCATCATCGCCCTCAAGCACCTCTCCAACGACATGTTCGCGGGAGGGGCGGTGGCCATCGCCAATCAGGTGGCGCAGTTTGTCGGACAGGTCGAACTGCTCACGGTCCTGGGGAGCCGGGAGAGCCACGAGTCCTTTCTCACCGAATCATTGGCCGACAACGTGATCCCGCGTTTCTTCTTTCATCCCGACTCCCCCACCCTGATCAAGCGCCGTTTTCTGGAAGGGTATGCCCTGACCAAACTCTTCGAGGTCTACATCGAGGGAGAACTCCCGCTCCCCAGGGCCATCGAGGAGACCATGCGCGTCTGGCTGGAGGAGCATCTCTCCCGGTTCGATCTGGTGATCGTGGCGGATTACGGTCACGGAGGCATCACGGAGAGCATGATCAGCACGTTGATCCGATCCCGCGCCTATCTGGCGGTCAACACCCAGGCCAACGCGGGCAATCGGGGATTTCACACCATCTCCCGCTACCAGCGGGCGGATTACGTCTGTCTGGCGGACCCGGAGATCCGGCTGGAGACCCGCTGTCTCACCGGCGACATCCACCCCCTGATGGACCAGGTGGCCCGCAGGCTCCAGTGTCGCACCATGGCGGTCACGCGGGGCAAGCGGGGCTCCATCATGCGCGACGCCCTTGGGGATACCGTCGAGGTGCCGGCTTTTGTCTTCAACGCGGTGGACCGGGTCGGAGCGGGGGACGCCTTTCTGGCCGTCACCTCTCCCGCGGCCTTTCTCAACGCCCCGGAAGAGGTGATCGGTTTCATCGGCAACGCGTTGGGTTCCCTGGCGGTGGAGATCATCGGCAATCAGCATGTGGTGGAAAAGCTGAATCTCAAGAAACACATCACCTCCATCCTGAAGTAGACCCCCGTGACCCCCTATCGTGAATTCGATTGCAGCCGCCTGACCCTCTTCCCCCTGGCCGAACGGGAACACGATCTGGATCTGGGGGTGATCCTGCCCCTGGCCCCACGGGCCGTGACCCACGACCCCTTGCGTCTGGTCGCCAGACGGATGGAGGCGGCCCGTGAGCAGGGTGCCGCCATCGTGTTGATGATGGGCGCCCATGTGCTGCGCTCCGGGGTGCAACGCTATCTGCTGGACTGGCTCGACCGGGGATGGATCTCCTGTCTGGCGGTCAACGGCGCGTTCGCCATTCACGATTACGAGCTGGCCTTGATCGGCGCCACCACGGAAAGCGTGGCCCGTTACATCCGGGATGGACGCTTCGGCATGTGGCGGGAAACCGGGCGGCTGAACGATGTGGTCAAGGACGGGGCGGCCAGGGGGATGGGGTTGGGGGAGGCGGTGGGACGGGAGATCGCCTGTGGCGCCTTTCCCCACGCCCACATCAGCGTGCTGGCCGCCGCCTGGTCACGACAGGTGCCGGTGACGGTCCATGTGGGCATCGGCCACGACATCATCCATCCCCACGCCAATTGTGACGGGGGGGCTTACGGCCAGACCAGCCATCGGGATTTCCTGCGGTTCGCCGCGGTGCTGGAAGGGCTGGAAGGGGGCGTGGTGATGAATTTCGGCAGCGCGGTCATGGCCCCGGAGGTCTATCTCAAGGCGCTTTCCATGGTGCGCAACGTGGGCCTGACCATCGCCCGCTTCACCTCGTTGGTGTGCGACCTGAAGGCGTTGCCCGCCACGGTGGGAAAAGAGCCGGAACGGCAAAATCCGGACTACTATTTCCGGCCCTGGAAGACCATGCTGGTGCGCACGGTGGCGGATGGGGGGGAGGGCTACTATGTGCGTGGCCGTCATGAGGAGACCATTCCACAACTGTGGAGCGCGCTGGGGGACAACGCCGGGAGATGACGCCGCGGATTCTGACCTTCTCCACCCTGTTTCCCAACCGGATCAATCCCAACCATGGCATCTTCGTGGGGGAGCGGCTGAAGCATCTGCTGGACTCCGGAGAGATCGAAAGCCGGGTGGTGGCTCCGGTGCCCTGGTTTCCCGTCACCCACCCCGGGCTCAATCCCTACGCCTGGATGGGACGGCGGGTTCCCTCGCGGGAGGGGTTTCACCGGGGGGTGGAGGTGCTCCATCCCCGTTATTTCCTGGTTCCCAAGCTCGGGATGACCACGGCCCCGTTTTTTCTGGCGGCGGGGGCTCTGCCCGCAATCCGCGCCTGTCTGCGGGAAGGGTTCGATTTTGACCTCATCGACGCCCACTATTTCTATCCGGACGGGGTGGCGGCCTGGCTCCTCGGAGCCCATTTCGGCAAGCCCGTGGTCATTACCGGGCGGGGCAGCGATCTCAACCAGATTCCGCGCCATCTTCTCCCTGGACAACTGATCCGCCACGCGGCCCGACAGGTCGCGGGCCTGGTCACCGTCAGCGCCTCCCTGAAGACGGTCCTGACCGGATCCATGGGCATCCCGGAGGAAAAAGTCGTTGTATTGCGCAATGGTGTGGACCTGGAGCGGTTCTCACCCGGCAACCGGGAGGCGGCGCGCAGGCGGCTGGGCCTGACCCGTCCCACCCTCTTGTCCGTGGGTTACCTGATCGACCGCAAGGGTCACGACCTGATCATCCGCGCTCTTGACGAGCTGCCGGAGATGGAGCTGCTCATCGTCGGGGAGGGTCCGGAACGGGGCGCCCTGCAAACATTGGCCAACAACCTGGGCCTGGCCCACCGGGTGCGTCTGGTGGGGGCGCTTCCCCAGGAGGCGCTGCCCGATTACTACACCGCCGCCGATCTGTTGGTGCTGGCCTCGGACCGGGAGGGATGGGCCAATGTCATGCTGGAATCCATGGCCTGCGGCACCCGTGTGGCCGCCACCAATGTCTGGGGTGCCCCGGAGGCCATCACCACCCCGGAGGCCGGTCTCCTGATCCAGCGACGCACCCCTGGAGCCATCGCCCTGGCGGTGCGGGAACTGGGACGCATGCCCGCCGATCCCCAGGCCACCCGTCGTCACGCCCAGCGGTTCTCCTGGGAGGCCACCACCCGGGGACAGTTGGCGCTGTTTCGCGACATTGTGCAAAAAAACGCGTTGGCTTGATCATCGGGTGGCACCCTCTCACCCGGCGGCCACCACCTTGGCGATGCGCTTGGTGTGGTAGTAGATCCGTTTGAAATTCTCGAAAAGATCCATTTGCAACGTATACGCGGCGAAAGGGTCCTCCCCTGGCCGCTGGGCCTGCAACGACTGCATTTGATACAGGCGGCACTGGGCGTCCATGTGGCTGATCTCGTCTTTCAGGGACATCACCTTGACCGCCAGGGGATGATTGTTGGACAGATAAGCGGCGGTGGCGTTCTGCAACGCCTTCTGCACGCTCAAATGATACTCCCCCAGGGTGATCAGGATCTCCGGCGACAGGACGACACGCTCCCTGGCGCACACCTCGGCGAGATGGGAAAAATTGTTCTCGATGATATCGCCGATGGACTCCAGTTCATTGATCACCGTCATGGTGGCCAGCAGCTCGTCCACCATGTGGGGGGCGGGGTTGGCGTTGCTGATCCTGGCCAGATAACGGGTGATCGCCTGATGAATCTCATCCACCCGGTCATCCATTTTGCGCAACTTGACGATTTTCTTCAGATCCCCCGTAAAAACCGTTTCCGGGATCAAGGCGAACATCTCATCCAGCAACGTGGCGATCAGTTTCACCTCGCGACGCGCCATGGCCAGCGCCAGGGACGGGGTGGAAAGCAGGGTGTCGTCCAGATATTTGGGCCAGTAGCTGCTGTTGAACGCGGGGGTGACGAGCTCCGCGCTGTACTGGTCGGGAGCGACCCGGTTGGCGAAGCGGACGATCAGGGGGATGAGGGGGGCCAGCAGCAGGGCGCTCACCCCGTTGAACAGGGTATGGAACAGGGCCAGCAGATAGGGTACCGCCACCTCCCGGGGCGACCAGGAGACCAGCTGGGGCACCCATCCCGCCACCACCAGCACCCCGACGGTCTTGAACAGAACCAGGGCGACGACCATGCGCAACCGCACGCGGGGCTGCTGGCGGACAAACGGCAGAAACGACAGAACCGCGCCCAGATTGGCCCCCAGGGTCCAGTAGAGGCCGGTGGACAGTGGCAGCAGTTCCTGGAAGGCCAGAATGAGCAAAATGCCCATGGTCGCCGTGGAAGAGCCGAGCAGACCGGTCGCCAGGGCGATGACCGGCAACCCCAGCCAGGGATTGCCCAGGGGGGCCCAGAGGGTCAACCCGCCATGGAGCGGCCGCAGGGTGTCGCTGAGCACGGAAAGGGCGAAGAGCAACACCCCGAGCCCGAAAAACAGATGACCGGTGATTTTGCATGGCGGGCTGAAATTGGTAAAATACCAGAACAGGCCGACAATCATCGGCAGGCCCGCGTAGGCGGTGATGGGCAGGGTCATGAGGTGGGTCAGCAGGGTGATGCCGATTTCGCTCCCCAGGATGACGTGGAACGCCTGGGCGGACGAGAGCAGGTTGAGGGCGGTCAGATTGGCGACGATTTCCAGCGTGACCGTCCCGGAGAGCAGCAGCGCGGCGACCCCCGCTCCCATGGCCATGGACCGCCAGGGAGGATCGGTGAGTTTTCCCAGTTGCCTCTCCGCATACGCCCCGAAAAGATTCTTGAGGGCGAACTGGATTTTCTCCAGCCCGTAGAGGAACAGGGTCAACCCCACCAGCAGACGCAGGGCGACCGGAAGCCAGTCGGCTTGCGCGTCCATCCCCATCGTCCTAGCGCCCCCCGGTGGAAAGATGGAGCGCCGCGGCCAGCAAACGTTGCGTATAGGGGTGACGCGGGGTCGCGAAGATCTCTCCCGTGGGTCCGGCCTCCACCATGCTCCCGTTCTGCATCACCATCACCTCGTGGGCCATGGAGCGGATCACCCGCAGATCGTGGGAGATGAACAGGTAGGCCAGTCCATGGGCAACCTGCAATTTTTTCAACAGTGTCAGGATCTGCGCCTGCACCGAGAGATCCAGGGCGCTGGTGGGCTCGTCCAGGATCAGCAGATCGGGCTGCAGAATCATCGCCCGGGCAATGGCGATGCGCTGCCTTTGCCCACCGGAAAACTGATGGGGATAACGCTCCAGGCTCTCCCCGTCCAGGCCCACCTCGGCCAGAATGGCCTCCACCCGCCGCCGCCGGCTGTCCGGGTCCGGCTCCAGACCGTGAATCTCCAGTCCCTCCGCCAGGATGGTCCGGATGGTCATGCGCGGGGAGAGGGAGGAGAAGGGGTCCTGAAAGACCACCTGAATGCGTCGGCGCAACCCCCGCAAATCCCCCCGGCTGGCGGCCCGCAAATCCAGACCGTCGAAGATCATCTCCCCGGTGCTCTGGTTCAGACGCAGGATGGACTCCCCCAGGGTGGTCTTGCCACTGCCCGACTCCCCCACCACACCCAGGGTCTCCCCCCGGCGCAGGGTCAGGGTGGCCCCGTCCACCGCCTTGATCCAGCCCACGGTCCGCTTGAACAGCCCCCGCCTGACGGGAAAATGACAACAGATCTCCCTGGCGGTCAACAGCACGGGAGCGGTCGCCGGGCGTGGCGGGGGATTGGCGTCCGGCAGGGCGGCCAGCAGGGCACGGGTATAGGGATGGGTCGGCGCGGCGAAAAGGGTGGCGGTATCCGCCGACTCCACGATCCGCCCCTGACGCATGACGCACACCCGGTCCGCCGTCTTTTGCACCATGGGCAGATCGTGGGTGATCAGCAGCATGGCCATGCCCAGCTCCCGGCGCAACCGGGTCAGCAACTCCAGGATCTGCGCCTGGATGGTCACATCCAGGGCGGTGGTGGGTTCGTCGGCGATCAACAGGGCCGGACGCCGGGCCAGGGCCATGGCGATCAACACCCGCTGCCGCTGCCCCCCGGAAAGCTGATGGGGATAGGCGTCCAGACGGGACTCCGGGTCCGCGATGCCCGTCAGATGCAAAAGCTCCGCGGCCCGTTGTCGCAACGAACCGGGGTCTGTCCCGACCTCCTGTCGCAACGACTCCGCCAGTTGCCGGAAAATGGGATAGACCGGATTCAGGGCGGTCATGGGTTCCTGGAACACCATGGCCACATCCCTGCCCCGCAAGGCGCGGAGCTCCTCCGGGTTCATGGTGGCGACCCGCCGTCCCCGAAAATGGATGGCATCCGCCTCGATCCGGGCCGAGGGGGGCAACAGGCGCAACAGGGCCAGCGCGGCCACCGTCTTGCCGCTTCCCGATTCCCCCACCAAGGCGAGCGTCTCCCCGGGCGCGACGGCAAACGAGACCCCCCCGACCGCCTCCACGGTGGTCCCCTCGCTTCGGAAGCTCACCCGCAGATTCTCCACCGCCAGCAAGGGTTGCGAGGAGGCGCTCATTCTTTGCGAGGATCCATGGCGTCCCGCAACGCCTCACCGATGAAGTTCAACAACAGCATCATGACCACCAGCGTGACGAACGCGGACAACGACAGCCACCACGCCTCGATGTTCCCCTTTCCCTGACGGAGCAGTTCCCCCAGGCTTGGGGTGGAAGGGGGCACCCCCAGACCGAGAAAATCCAGGCTGGTCAATGCCAGAATGGCCCCGGAGACGCGAAACGGCAAAAAGGTGATCACCGGCGTCATGGCGTTGGGCAACAGATGACGGAACATGATGGCCCGATCCGACGCCCCCAAGGCCCGCGCCGCCTTCACATAGACCATGTTGCGGGCGCGCAGGAACTCCGCCCGCACGTAATCCGCCAGACCCATCCAGCCGAACAACGAGAGCAGCACCATCAGCAGGATGATATTGGGATTGAAGATGCTGGCAAAGATGATCAACAGGTAGAGCTCCGGCATGCTCCCCCAGATCTCCATGAAACGCTGCAACCACAAATCGGTGCGCCCGCCGAAATACCCCTGCACCGCACCCGCCAGAATCCCGATCACCACGCCGATGACGGTCAGGGCCATGGCGAACAGCACCGACAGCCGGAAACCGTAGATCAAACGCGCCAGCACGTCGCGGGCCCGGTCGTCCGTGCCCAGGAGATGTCCGGCACCCGGTTTGGCGGGGGCGGGCCGGGTGGCGTGGATGTCGATGGTGTTGTAACTGTGGGGATTGAGGGGAAACACCACCCAGTTCTCCCCCTTGCGCAGATTGGCCAGGATCATGGGATCCTTGTAGTCGGCCTCCGTGGCGAAATCCCCCCCGAAAACCGTCTCCGGGTAGGATTGGAGCAAGGGGAAATAAAAGGCCCCCTCGTAACGAATCAGGATGGGCTTGTCGTTGGAGATCAGCTCCGCGCCCATGGAGAGCGCGAACAGGATGGAAAAAAACCACAGGGAGACGAGGCCACGTTTATTGGCCTTGAAACGCCGCCAGCGACGACGCACCAGGGGAGAGGGACGGATCAGGCTCATCATGGCAAAAGAGCATACGACACGAGGCCATCTTCGACAACGGTTGACAAGCGCTTCCTCCTCTCCAGCAATTGGCCCGCAAGTTGCGATGCCCTCCACGGAAGCGATTGGCCATCATGGCAGCACGATTGTGCGGGTGGGAGGCAAGACATGGGAAATGAATTCACACGGCTGGACGAAGGGGGGTATGCCGATCCGTATTCCACCTCGGCGGGAGCCCCGTTGTCACGCCCCAGATCACCGGCTGGTCCCGCGACCAGCGGCGGGGAGCCCTCCCCCACCCCACCCCTCACCCCGATGACCCTCGACACGGTCTTGACGGTGGACCACCTGAAAAGATTGCTGAAGATCGTCGCCTACAGCTGAAGAATTGCGCACAGTCCGCATCACTGGTTCGCACCATCATTGCCGTCATCTGACAAAACCGGGCATCGTGACGGTTCCTCACCCCCAGAAAGACTGAAAAGTTGGCACCCTTCACGCGATCTTCCGTCAGGCAGGGTCAAAATGAAAAATATGAATATTTACAAAATCTTGTACCCTGTTGCGATTGAACCTGGCAATGATGACCACGCCTTTGGCGTGGTTGTGCCAGATTTGCCCGGCTGCTTCAGTGCCGGGGAATCCAAATTTTGCTGGTTGGATTTTCGCCATGGTCGAAGTCGATGACAAACAATCGATTGCCCAAGGTCTTCCCTTATCATGATACTCGATGTTCAAGCGTCCGGTTGTACGAAACGGGTCTGAAAAACAGAGAAATGGCGCATCAGCTCAAAAAACTTGCACCCGGTTGAGATGACGCATGCCCCTCCAACGCCAGCAGCAACCGCTTGCCATCCACCCCGCCCAGACCACTGTAGCCCCCCGGACCATGGGCGGCCACCACCCGGTGGCAGGGAATCAGGATGGGGATGGGATTGGCGGCCAGGGCGTTGCCCACGGCGCGGGGGGAGGTGTCCAGGGCCTGGGCCAGCGCGCCGTAGGTTGCGACCCGGCCAGGGGGAATGGTGGCCAGATATCCCCAGACGCGCCGCTGAAAGGGCGTCCCCTCCGGGGCGAGGGGAAGATCGGTCAACGCGGGGACAACGATCCCAGAGAAAAAATCTCGCAGCCACGCGCCCACCCGCTCCTGCAACGCCCCTTCGGCAGGCAGGGCGGGAGGATGGGTGGCGAGGGCCACAATGGCCTGATCACGGGTGTGCAGCCACAACGGACCCAGAGGCGTGGCGTACAATCGGCTACACGTCCAGATTGACCACATTCAGGGCGTTGGCCTGAATGAAATCCCGCCGCGGCTCCACCGCGTCCCCCATCAGGGTGGTGAACACCCCGTCCACCTCGATGGCGTCCTCGATGCGAACCTGCATCAGGGTGCGTATCGTGGGGTCCATGGTGGTCTCCCACAACTGCTCCGGGTTCATTTCACCCAAACCCTTGTAACGCTGAATCGACTGACCCTTGCGACCCTCGGCCAGAATCCAGCCCACCATGGCCTCCAACCCGGTCACCGGAACCTCAAGGCTCCCCTTGACCAGCTTCGGCTGGCCGCCCAGACGCTCCTGAATCGCCAGCGCCAATTGACTCATCTCCCGGTATTCCGGGGAACGGATCAACTCCTCGTCCAACGACATGTCCACCGGCACCCCATGGATGGTCCGTTGCACGATCAGGGTCTCGGTGCCGGTCTCCTCGTCGCGGGTCAGGCCCACGGTCAAACGATCGCTGCCGCTCTCCCCGGTCAACGCGGCCAGCAAACGGTCCGCCGCGGCCCTGGCCGACTCGGTGGAGGCCAGACACTCCGGGGTCAGACGGGCCTTCTCCACCGCCGCCGTCAACACCTGACGATCGAAGCGCCGCGCCAAACGGTCCAGCAGTTCCAGATAGCGACGGGCCTCCCGGACGGTGGCGGTCAAATCACCCGGAGACAAAACCCCCCCGGCTCCCGCCAACGCCACCCCGTCCAGCCCGCTCTCCATCAACATGGAGAGCAACGCCTCCTCGTCCTTGAGATAGCGGATCGTCTTGCCCCGCATGATGCGGAACAACGGTGGCTGGGCGATGTACAGATAGCCCCGCTCGATGATCTCCGGGAACTGACGGTAGAAAAAAGTCAACAGCAACGTGCGGATATGGGAACCATCCACGTCCGCGTCGGTCATGATGATGATCCGGTGATAACGCAGTTTGGCGATGTTGTACTCCTCGGCCCCGATGCCGGTGCCCAATGCGGTGATCAGCGTCCCCACCTCGGCGGACGAGATCATCTTGTCGAAACGGGCCTTCTCCACATTGAGAATCTTCCCCTTCAGGGGCAGAATGGCCTGGAATTTCCGATCCCGGGCCTGCTTGGCGGAACCACCGGCGGAATCCCCCTCCACCAGATAGAGTTCACTCAACGCCGGGTCCTTCTCCTGACAATCCGCCAGCTTGCCCGGCAGGGAGGAGATGTCCAAAGCGCTCTTCCTGCGGGTCAGCTCACGGGCCTTGCGCGCCGCCTCACGGGCCGTGGCCGCCTCCACGGATTTGGCCAGGATCCGTTTGGACTCCTGGGGATGCTCCTCGAAATAGGTGGTCAGATGCTCCGCCATCACCCCTTCCACGGCGGTCCGCACCTCGGAGGAGACCAGTTTCTCCTTGGTTTGCGAGGAGAACTTGGGGTCCGGCACCTTGATGGAAAGCACCGCGGTCAACCCCTCCCGGCAATCCTCCCCGGCCAGGGTGGCCCCCTTGTCCTTCTTGAGCAGGCCGGTGGAGAGGGCGTACTGATTCAAAATCCGGGTCAGGGCGGAACGAAACCCGATCAGATGGGTGCCCCCGTCCCGCTGGGGGATGTTGTTGGTGTAGCAGAAGACATTCTCCTGATAGGAGTCGTTCCACTGCAAGGCCGCGTCCACCTGCACCAGGCCCCGCTGCTCGGAAAAATAGATGGGCGGGGTCATGAGGGGGGTGCGCGCCCGGTTCAGATGCTCCACAAAGGAGCGGATCCCCCCTTCGTAATGAAAATGATGTTCCTTCTCGGTGGCGTCCTCCCGGATGTGGATGTTGACTCCGGGGTTGAGAAACGACAGCTCGCGCAGACGTTGCGACAGGACATCGAAGGAAAAGGTCACATCGGTGAACACCTGGCGGCTGGGGCGGAAAGTCACTTCCGTGCCTGTGGTTCTGGTATCGCCGATACGCTTGATGGGAGCCACCGGATCCCCCTCCCGGTACTCCTGACGCCACACCTCCCCGTTGCGCCGGATGGTGAGTTCCAGGTGCTCCGAAAGGGCGTTGACCACCGACACGCCCACACCGTGCAGCCCGCCGGAAACCTTGTAGGAATTCTGATCGAACTTGCCGCCCGCGTGCAGCACGGTCATGATCACCTCGGCGGCGGAGCGCCCCTCCTCCTGATGAATCTCGGTGGGAATGCCACGACCGTTATCCCGCACCGTCACCGAACCATCAATCCGCAACATCACGTCGATACGGTCGCAATGTCCGGCCAGGGTTTCGTCAATGGCGTTGTCCACCACCTCGAACACCATATGATGCAGACCCGTGCCATCATCCGTGTCGCCAATGTACATGCCGGGACGCTTGCGTACCGCCTCCAGCCCCTTGAGAACCTTGATGCTGTCTGCGCCGTACTCGTTAGCCGTGCTCGCGGCTGGACTGCTCTCTTCCGATGTGGTCATGAATTCTTTGGCTCCGTAGTGACTTGAAAAACACCCGCCGCCACCGCACAGGCAACCAGCGGTCGGTTTGGCCATGGAATCTCTCCGGACTCCCGCGCGGCCAGAAACAGTTGGCGGCCTTGACCGGACAACAACGCCATCAACCGGGACATCCCATCCCGATCCAGCTCCGCGGCCGGATCGTCCAGCACCATCACCGGCGGCTCACCCAACGCCGCCTCCAGCAGCTCCGCCTCCGCCAGCTTCAGGGCGAAGGCAAACCGTTTCTGCTGCCCCCGGGAACCGTAACGGGACAAGGGACGCCCCTCCAGCCGGAACAGCAGATCATCCCGGTGGGGCCCCACACTGGTCACCCCCGTGCGCCGGTCCCGCTCCCGGCTGGCGGCCAGCAACTCCCGCAAGGCGATGGTCGCCCCCTCGCTCCCGTCCCTCTCCTCCGACCAGACCCCCTCCAGTTGACTGGAGAGCGCCAGATCGAACCGTTCGGGCCGCAGATCCAGGGCCTCCAGAAAATGGGGCAGCAAACGGACCAATCCCGCCACCGTGCCCTGGCGCCGCTTGGCGATGCGCGCGCCCAGGACCGCCAAATGGGCCTCCCAGGCCTCCATCTCCCTGGCGTCCCGACCGGACTGTTTCAGCAACTGGTTGCGCGCCTTCAGGGCGCGCTGGTATTCACGCGCTTCCAACCCGTGACGCCGCGTCGCGGAAAAGATCAGCCAATCCAGAAAACTGCGCCGCTCTCCCGGTCCGCCCCGCACCAGCATCGGGGTTTCCGGGGTGACGATCACCGCGGTCAACACCCGCTCCATGACCGCAACGCTGGCCATGGGTTTGCCGTCCAGACGGACCACCTGACGGTTCTCCTCCCCCAGGAACTCCAGTCGATGGCTCAGGCCACCCTTTTGCACCCCTCCCACGACCCGGAACAGGGTCCGGTCCTGCCGCCGCATCACCCCGGCGGAGACGTGCCGGAAAGAGCGTCCGGTGGCCAGCAGGCCCACGGCCTCCAACAGGTTGGTCTTGCCCTGCCCGTTGGCCCCGGTGATCAGGTTCAGGCCCGATCCGAAGCGCAGATCAGCGGCGGCGATGTTGCGAAAATCCTGCAGGCGGAGCCATTCCAGCACCATGACGCCGATCTTGAACCGTCACACCCGCATGGGCATCAGGACAAACAGGGCGTCGCTGCGCTCCGGATCGAACACCAGTACCGGAGATTCGTCATCCTTGAAGGCGAACTGCACGCTCTCCCCGGACATGGCCACCAGAATCTCCTTGAGATATCGGGCGTTGAAACCCACGGTCACCGGCAGATCCCCGTCGAAGGCGACCGCCATCTCCTCCTTGGCCTCCTCCTGTTCCGGATTGATGGTCACGATCTCCATGCGGTTGTCGTTGATCTGCAAACGGACCCCCAGGGACTTTTCGTGGGAGAGGGCGGACATCCGCTTCACCACCTGATGCAGCGCCTCGCGAGCGGCGGTGAGGCGCACCGTGTTGGTGGTGGGGACCACCCGCCGCCAGTCCGGAAAGCGGCCCTGCACCACCTTCGAGATCAGCGAGAGTTCCGGCTTGATGAG
>JADGCR010000129.1 GCA_015228895.1 Magnetococcales bacterium | reverse complement strand
CCAACCCATTCAACCTTTGTTCAAAGTCCGTGGCTGATGAACGTGGTCTTGCGTACCGACGCGTCCGTGACCATCGGAGGGGGACATGCCATGCGCTGCCTGACCCTGGCCGGGGCCATGGTCGCCCAGGGACACCGGGTGGCGTTCGCCTGTCGGGCCGGGAGTCGGGAGGTGGTTCCCGGTCTGGCGGGGGGCGCGTGCGGGGTGATGACGTTGCCCGCGGAACTGCCCATCGAGGCGGAGCCGCAGGCCATGGCCGCCTTCTGGCCGGAGGGGTGTGATCTGCTGGTGGTGGACCATTATGGCCGGGACGCCCGCTTTGAGACCCCCTGTCGGGGTTGGGCCAAAAAGATCCTGGTGATCGACGATCTGGCGGACCGTCCCCATGATTGCGACTGGCTGCTGGATCACACCCTGGGACGGCGGGACTCCTGCTACGCGGGTCTGACGCCGGCGGGGTGCCGCATGCTGCTGGGCACGGATCATCTGTTGCTGCGCCCCGCCTTTGCCCGGCACCGTTGCGCCACCCTGGCCCGGCGGCGGGAGCGGCGGTCCGGGCGTCTGCTGGTCACGCTGGGGATGACCGACGCCAACAACGTCACGGCCAGGGTGCTGGACGGGATCGTCCGGGCGCAAGTGGACGCGGAGGTGGATGTGGTGCTGGGCCGGTCGGCCCCGTTCGTGGACGCGGTGCGCCAACAGGCGGAAAACATGTCCAGGAAGGTCACGCTCCATGTGGACGCCGGACGGATGCATCAACTGATGGGCGCGGCGGATCTGGCCATCGGCGCGGGGGGAACCTCGGCCTGGGAACGGTGCTGCCTGGGACTGCCCACCTTGACGCTGATCCTCGCGGACAACCAGAAACTGGTGACCAGCGCCCTGTCCGAGGCCAACGCCGCGCTCCCCTGCGACACGGACAACCTTCCCCGGCTGCTGGGCGACCTGTGGCGCGATTCCCAGGGTCTGCGTCGCATGGGCGAGGCGGCGGCCCGGCTCTGCGACGGACTGGGCGCGCCCCGGAGTGTCCTGGGGTTGTGGCCGGAGACGGCCAGGGATGGAGCGCCCATCGGGCTGCGTCCCGCCACCCTGGAGGACGCCCACCTCGTCTGGACCTGGCAACAGGAGCCCCGCACCCGCCAGTTCGCCCGCAATCCCCGTCCCCCCGCCCTGGAGGAGCATCGCCAGTGGATGCGGGCCCGGCTGGCGGACCCCGGCTCGGTGTTCAATCTCATCATGCACGGCGATCGGCCCGCCGGGGTGTTGCGTTTCGATCGCCTGCCCGACGAAACGGACGAGACTTATGAAGTCTCCATCCTGGTGGCGCCGGACCGCTACCGTCTGGGCCTGGCCGGGGGGGCGCTGCGCATGGGACGGTTCCTGCTGCCTTGGGCGCGCCATCTGGCCTGGATCCGCCCGGAAAATGACGCCTCCCTGACTTTGTTCCAGCGGGCCGGTTATCGACGTCTGGACCACTACCGCCACACACTGGAACCCGAATGAATCCTCCCATCATGCATATCGCCGGTCGGGCCATCGGGGCCGGTCACCCCCCGTATGTCATCGCGGAACTCTCCGGCAACCACAATGGCAGCCTGGAGAGCGCCATGCAGCTCCTGGAGGCGGTCAAACAGGCCGGAGCGGACGCGGTCAAGCTGCAAACCTATACCGCCGACACCATCACCATCGATTGCGACGCCCCGGAGTTTCGCATCCAGGGGGGGTTGTGGGACGGTTACACCCTCTATCGGCTCTACCAGCAGGCCCACACCCCCTGGGCGTGGCATGCCCCCCTGTTCGCCCGGGCGCGCGCGTTGGGGCTTACCCTGTTCAGCTCTCCGTTCGACTTTACGGCTGTGGATTTTCTGGAGGAACTCCGGACTCCCGCCTACAAGATCGCCTCGTTCGAACTGGTGGACCTGCCCCTGATCCGGAAAGTGGCCGCCACCGGTAAACCGATGATCCTCTCCACCGGCATGGCCAACCTGGAGGAGATCCGGGCCGCCGTGGACGCGGCCAAGGGGGGAGGGTGCCGGGAAATGGCCCTGTTGCACTGCGTGAGCGGCTATCCCACCCCCCCGGAGGAGTGCCATCTGCGGACCCTGGGGGCGTTGGCCGACAGCTTTCCGGAGATCGTGACCGGCCTGTCCGACCACACCCTGGAGACCACGGTGCCGGTGGCCGCCGTGGCTCTGGGGGCCGGCATCATCGAAAAACATGTCACTCTGCGCCGCTCCGACGGGGGACCGGACGCGGCCTTCTCGTTGCAACCCGAAGAGTTGCGGGCGGTCTGTCAGGGGTGCAGGACCGCCTGGTCGGCCCTGGGCCGGGGCGGATGGGAGCGCAAGCCAAGCGAGGCGGGCAACGTGATCTTTCGGCGTTCCCTGTATGTGGTGGCGGATGTGGCCGCCGGGGAGATGTTCACGGCGGCCAACGTGCGCAGCATCCGCCCCGGCCACGGTCTGGCCCCTGGCTGCTATCCCGAAATTCTGGGAAAAAAAGCGTCGCGTCCCATTGCCCGCGGCACCCCCCTGGCGTGGTCCCTGGTGGCCGGGGAGTGACCGGAAATGGAGATCGTGTTCGCAGCCCACCCGGAATTTCCCCGCCACTGGTCGGACCTGACCCTGGGCCATGGGGTGTTGCACCCGTTTCATCTTCCGGGGCATCTGGAGTATGCCCGTGAATATTTCGGGGGCGGGTTTGCGGAGTGCTCCGTGGTGGTGGTGGAAGCGGGCAAACCTCTGCTGGGGGTGCTGTGGAGTGTGCAGAACCGGCCCGATGGGGTGGTGGAGCTGAACGCCTTTGGCCGACCCGTCGCCTATGTGGAGGCGGGAGAGATCCCCTCCGGGCAACGTCAGCGGGCCTTCATGGCGGTGAAACAGCAACTGGACACCCTGCTGCAAACCCGCTCCATCGCCGTGCTGCGCTATCAGGATCCCCTGCCCGGGGGGGCGCTCACGTCGCTGGGGGAACATTTGCTGGACATGGGGGCGGTCGCCACCCCGGTTTTTTCCAGCATCCTGGATCTGACGCATGGGACCCAACCGTTGTGGGGCAGGGTGCGCAAGAGTTACAAAAGCCTGATCAACTGGGGCCGCAACCACCTGGAGATCCAGGTGGCGTTCGACCCCGACCGCTTCGAGGCCTTTCGTCAACTCCACATCCAGGAGGCGGGCCGGGAGACCCGTTCCCCCAGGAGTTGGGAGCTGCAAGCCGGGATGATCCAACAGGGGGAGGCGTTCATGATCACCGGAGAGCTGGAGGGGACGCTGGTCACCGCGGCCCTGTTCATCCATAACGCCGCGACCTGCTATTACGGGGTGAGCGCCTCCCGGCGCGACCTGTTCGACAAGCCCCTGTCCCACGCCATCCTGTGGCGGGCGATCGAACAGGCGCGACAACTGGGGTGCCGCCAGTTCGAAATGGGAGAGCAGTTGTATCCCAACCAGCACAACCCGGACCGGAAGAATTTGAACATCAGTCAATTCAAGAGGGGGTTCGGCGGGGATACCCGTCTTTCCCTGGATCTTCGCTGGAGCAGACCATGACCGCAGACAAGTTGAAGGTGCTGATCTTCTATCAAAGAAACTGGGGCATGCGCTTTGGCCAGTTCCTGTGCGAACGGCTGGAGCGGACCTATCCGGGGACGGAGTTCTCCGCGTTGATCTTCAAACGCACCGCCCGGGAGAGCCTGGAACAACAAAAGACCATCCATTCCTCCCGCAGTTGGTTCTGGGAGGACCATCTGGACGATCCGGCCCGCTATGTGGGGGACGATCCCACCACCCTGGACGAGATCGCCGCGGCGTTGGGGGTGGATTCCATCTGGCCGTTCGTCCAGTCCCTGCGCATCCACGTCAAGGATTATGCCAGGAAATATTATTACGCCTTCACCCAATCCACCCCGGACGCGGAGATCAGGCGGATCGTCGTCATGACCTACAAGCTCATCGTGGAGATGCTGGATACGGTGCGCCCCAACCTGATCATCATGCCCAACGCCGTGGCCCTGCCCCATCTGTTCATGCTCACCCTGGCGCGCAAGCGGGGGATTTTCGTGCGCAATGTCACGGATACCAAGATTTCCGGTTATTACATGTGGGTCCGGGACCACAACGACGCGGAAGGGATCGTTTTCGATCGGTTCGTCCAGCACGCCCACACCCCGGTGGAGAGCCTGCCCTGTTTCCCCGAGGCCCGGAACTATCTGGAAACCTTCCGGGAGAAATTCATCAAACCGGATTACGCGGCGTATGTGAACAATCCCGACGAGGCTCTGAAGAAAATCATCAACCCGCTGTTTTATTTGAAGATGCTGGAGTTGGCCTTCCGACGGAAATTCAGCAGGAAACACCGGATGCCCAACACCAAGGCCATGCACATCGACCGGCTGCCGCCCCGTCTGATCATCCGGGACCATGTTTGCGAATACCGTTACCTCAAGGCCGCCAATGGGTTCGCCTACGATCCGATACCGGATGATTTCATCTATTTTCCGTTGCAGTTCCAGCCGGAACAGACCATCGACGTCATTGCCCCCCACTTCAACAACCAGTTGGAGTGCGCCCGTCTGACCGCCATGTCCATGCCGGGAAGTCTGGCGCTGGTGGTCAAGGACCACCCGGCCATGGCGGGCAAGCGCAGCCCGGAGTATCTGTTCAAACTCAAGCATCAGGTCAACATCTGTCTGGTGGACTACCGCACTCCCTCCAAGACCCTGCTGGCCCGCGCCCGTGGGGTGATCGCCCCCTCTGGCACCACCCTGGTGGAAGCCGCCTTCCTGAACAAGCCGGTGATCCAGTTTGGCAATCTCGGAGTCTCCCTGCTGTTGCCCCAGGTGAAGCAATGCACCGATTTCACCCGGTTGTCCGCCCTCATCAAGAGCCACATGCTCGGTTTCGACCCGACCCGCCCGGAAAACGACCAGGCTCTGTTGCGCTACATCGCCCTGGCCATGGAATACGGCTTCAAAATGAACTACGGTGGCATCTGGGAAGGGGGGTCGCAGGATGACAAGGAACCCATGTGGCATCATCTGCACGGGGAAATCGCCGCCTGGCTGGCAGAAGGGAAAGGAACGATGAGAACGCAATGAACCTTTCTTGATGAGCGGGATTGCCTGTTGGATGCCCTCCCTGGAAGGTGCATTCTCGGACAGGGGGGGATCATTGATCTGATTTGCGCTTGGCTGATCACGCGCCGTGAGGAGGGAGCATGGAAATGAAAGGCAGGGCCCCCATGTTCGGGGAGGATTGTTCGGACCGCTATGTCGCCAGCTATGCCGACAGCCATCCCGATCAGGTGTCGGAATCGTATCGCATCGACTATGTGGAAACTTTGCTGGTGGACGCGCTGTTCCGGGATTACACCCTCCTGTATGTGGGGTGCGGGACCGGAGGTTTTTTGCGGCTCTATGCCCATGCCAGGAGGGTGTATGGCATCGACTACTCCAGGAAGATGATCGAAAAGTGCCATGAACTGATCGCCAGATTCAACATGACCCATGTGGAGGCCCAGGTGGCGGAGTTCGCCCGGTTCGATTCGGAACGTCGTTTCGACATCGTGCATACCGCGGGGATTCATGGCGCCTACCTGCCCCATACCGACGCCTCCATGCGGAAGGTCGCCTCCCTGTTGCGGGAGGGTGGGTATGGGGTGTTCGCCATCACCGCCCACCCCAGAACCCTCTCCCGCTATTGGAAACGCTTCAAGAATCTTTGGCGCAAAAAGGAGTTGCTCGAAATCGACCCGGAACCCTTTCGCGCCCTGCTGGCCCGGAACGGCTTCAAGGTGGTGATCGAGATGAAAAAGGGCGAGCGGGGGGACCGCTTTATCTATGTTTGTCAGAGAGTCTGATTCTTCCAGCGGGTCAACGGCGCACTGTGGCATGATCAGGCGGTGAATCGGGTGGAGGAGAGAGCAGATGGCTAAACTGGAAGGACTGCGCATCAAAAATTACCGGGCATTAAAGGATGTGACACTCGGAAAATTATGGAACATACAACCTGTGGATCCATTGACACCATTAACCGTTGTGATTGGGAAAAATGGCTCTGGGAAAAGTTCTTTGTTTGACGCCTTTGGATTTTTGGGGGATTGTCTGCGCGTCGGGGTTGAGGAAGCCTGTGACTTGAGAGAACGAGGCGGCTTTCAAAGGCTTCGATCGCAAGGAGTAGACGCAGAACCCATTGAATTTGAATTATACTACAGAGAAGAAAGAAATGCTCGACCAATAACTTATGAGTTGGCGGTTAATTTGGATCGCAATGGGCGTCCTTATGTTCAGAAGGAGCGCCTTCGGCAACGTCGAAAAGGACAGAAACATGGCCATCCCTACTCATTTCTTTATCTGAACGAAGGAAAAGGATTTGCTTGGGCAGGCATGGAAAGTTATGCCAGCAATGAGCTTGAAGAAATTCTGGTAG
>JADGCR010000128.1 GCA_015228895.1 Magnetococcales bacterium | reverse complement strand
CCGGGAGGCGGCGGGGGAAGTCGCGGTGCATACCCGCGATCTGGTGCAGCAGAGTGGCCTGGAGGGTGTGGAGAAGCTGTACGCCCTGGTGGGCGGGGTGAGCGAGGAGGTCAAGTCCACCTTGATGGCGCTGGCGGAAGTGCGGGCCAATCAGGATCAGGAACGGGAGTCGGTCCTGGTGGAGCGTCTTTTGAGTCAGACCGCCGAACAGGCGGAAGGGGTCAAACTGGCGCTCCGGGAGGAGTTGGACGCCACCGCCAAAAACCTCGCCCAACAGATTCGCGACCTGGATGAAGATCAATCGCGCTCTGTGGAAGGGTCGGCGCAGGAGGTGGTCAACGTGATCGCCCAACGCATGGAAACCGCCTTCGGCGGGGTCTCGACGGAGTTGGCGGAAATGCGCAAACGGTTGGTGGCCGAACAGAAGGGCATGGAGAAATCCCTTCAGGAGTGGGTGATGGAGGCCGCCAAATCCACCCTCAAGGAGAGCAAGGTGTTGGCCCAGAGGATCAAGGAGGTTCAGGTCAATCTGGATGAGCGTCATCAAGGGGTGATCGGGGTGATCGACCAGCTTGGCCAGGGACTGGAAAACGATCTGGAGCAGTTGAGGGATGGGTTGATCCACAAGAACGAAGAGTCCTCGCGGCATGTGGAACAACATTTGAAAGAACTGGGCACCCTGCTCGAAGGGGTCGTGACCAGTCTGGGTCGGGAGCAATCGGTGTTCATCGAAATGCTGGGGGAACGCCTGGACACCCTGCGGCGACGGTTGCGGGTCAAGTAGTCTTTTCGCTGGTGGCTTGGGGGTTGTCTGACATGCATTTCCGAACGCTGCGGTTGCGGATCAAGGACGACGAGGGGACACCCGCTTTGGTGGACCATCCCCTGGTGCGGGCGGCGGCTTCCGGCAAGGCCCGCACCCTGGACCGGAGCGAGAGCTGCTACGATACCCCGGACCTGGGGCTGCGTGGGCGTGGTTTCATGCTGACGGCCAGGCGTTTGGGGGGGAAATGGTTGGGGTCTATCACCTCCCTCGGCGCGGGGGAGGAGATCGGCAAGGATTGGGAGTGCGGCGCGACCGACGCCCCGCCGGATTGGAGCGACGCTAAAAAACATCTTCCGGTCGGCGCCTGGGAGGGGATCAAGGGAAAAAACCTGGAGAGCCAGTTCGAGATCGAGCGTCTTGAGGAACGGTGGCGCCTGGAATTTCCCGATGGCGCCCGGCTCAATATCCGGGAACTCCGGGGGGCTTTGCGTTGCGGGACGGTCAAACGGGTCTTCCATGAAGTGGTTCTGGACTCCCTGACTCCCACCCCGAATCGATTCTTTCATACCGCTCTGGCCCTGGCGCGCCATTTTTCCGCGGCGGTGGAACCTTTGAATCCGGCGAATCGGGGGTTTGTGCGTCGGGATCCCACGCTGCTGACCGCCGTACCCTGGAGCGGCAACAGGGTCGGTGCTGGAGCCGGTGCCCTGGAAGCCCTTTCCGGCGGTGGGGAATCGTTGTTGCGGTTGATGTTGGAGAATCTGGCCCCCCTGGTCTACGGCAACGAGGAGACCCGGTTGGCGGCCACCTCCCATCTGTTGTGGGCCGTGGTCCGGCTGCGCTCGCTGATCGGTTTGTTTCATCACCTGATGCCGGAAAAACTGCGTCAGGACATGGAGACCGAGTTGCAATGGCTGGCTGGAGAGCTGGCGCCGGTGCTGGAATGGCACGGGATGAAGCAAACGCTGCTGATGCCCATGACGGGGCGTTTCCCGGAGTATCCTCAACTGGTTCCACTGATGGAAAAGGTGGAAAAAAAGAAAAAAGCCGCCTTCAAGCAGGCGGTGGGGGTGGTGGAGTCATTCCGTTTCACCCAGTTGCTGTTGGGTTTCGGGAGTTGGCTGATCGGGGTGGAGGGATTGAAAGCTGCGCTGCAGGATTTCGATCCCCTGTCCAGGGAACGGGTGAACGAGTCGGCGGAAGGCGTGCTGCGCGAGGGGTTGCGCCGCTGGCACAAGTTGCTGGGGGACCAGGGACGGAAATACTGGCGGGAAACGCCTGTCGGCGAGCCGGTGGAACTGCTGGCCTGGGCCAACGGGATGGCGCACGCCCTGACCCTCTTTCCCCTGATGTTCACGGACAGGAAGCATCAGCGCCACCAGACGGCCCTGGACGGGTTGGAACGGGCGCTGACCGGGATGGCGCGGTTGGCCGACGAGCAACGCTCCTGGAGTCGTTTGGTTTCCGGCAAGGAGGATGGGGGGGTGCGCTCTCTTTTCAACGGCTGGCAGGGCGCGCGCATGGAGCGGGGATGGATGGATGGCCGACAGGCGTGGGAGACCTTTCTGGCTTCTCCCATGCCCTATTAAACGCGAGGTGGACGGTTGATGCTCAGGGTGACCAGATCGATGCGGCGTGGCGGGGACGAGGGACCGGGCAATCCGTTTTGGATCAGCTATGCGGATCTGATGACCGCTTTGGTGATGCTGTTTCTGGTGGTCATGAGCATCTCCATGGTGGCCATCGCCTCCCGTCCCATGGTGGAAAAGAGGCAGCGCGCCGGTGACATCCGGATGATCCTGACCCGGTTGGATCTCATGGCCGAGGAGGTGGGTCTGGATGTGCGGGTCAATCAGGAGGATCACTCCATCAGTTTCGGTGAAAAGGCCCAGTTCGGCTTCAACAGTTACCATCTGACCCCGGAGGCGGTGGAGATTCTGCGCGCCTTTGTGCCGGTTTTGCTGGAGGTGCAATCCCGCACCGAAGGGGGGCAATGGCTGGAACGGGTTCACATCGAGGGTTATACCGACGCGGTGGGCAGTTATCTCTACAACGTGGACCTCAGCCTGAAACGGGCGGAGTCCGTGCTGTGCGCCCTGCTTTCCACCGAGTTGCCCCCAGACAAATTGCGACGCTTGCAGGAGCTGCTGATCATCGACGGGGCGTCGGTGACGGCCATCAAGTCCAGTCCGGAAGAGAGTCGTCGGGTGGAGGTGCGGTTGGAATTCCGCCGGGTGGATGATGTGGCGCAACGGACCAGGACACCACCGGATCTCCCTCTGGGCCGGTGCGCGCTGCCCATGGAGGAGGGGAGGAAGAGCGGCCTCTCCGGGTTGGAAAAACCGGTGGCCACCGCCGTGCCGTCCGTGGATTTTCTGCCGCCGGGCATGGGCATTTTTCTGGATCAGTTGCTGGATTCCTTCGATTGACCCAACCGCCGCAACGCGGTGGCCACCCTGTCCACCACCTCGGCCCACGCTCCGGGGCGACTTTGCCGGAACAGACGCATCACCCCGGGATACCAGGGGGAGTCGGCGCGCTCCTGCGACCAGCGCCAATCGGGATTCCACGAAAGCAGCACCCAGCAGGGTTTGCCCAACGCCCCGGTCAGGTGGGCAACGGCGGAGTCGCTGCAGATCACCAGATCCAGTTGTTCCACCAGGGCGGCGGTATCCATGAAATCCCCGATCCACGCGCCTGGATAGCAGAGCGGTTGTCCCGGCGGGGGGTCGCGGGCCTCCTCTTCCCCATGGCCCTTTTGCAAACTGACGAAGGAGACCCCTGGAACCGACCACAACGGAGCCAGTGTGGACAAGCCATGCAGGGATCGGTCGCCGTCGTAGCGAAACTCCGGATTGCCCTGCCAGAACAGACCCACCCGCAACCCGTTGCTCCTGGGCAGGCGTTGCTCCCAGGCCGCCATCCGCTCCGGCGACACGCGCAGATAGGGCAGGGAGGCCGGGAGCGTGGTCGGGGTGGTTCCCAGGTGACAGGGAATGGAGAGGAGCAGGGTCCAGTAATCGTGCGCGGGATGGTCCGGGTTTTGTTCCGCCACCAGCACCTGGTCCACCCCCTCGATGCGGGCGAACAGCGCTGCCAACGCCCCTTCGCACACCAGGGTGATGCGCCTGGCTCCGGCGGCTTTCAACCGGGGAACATAGCGACAGAACTGGATTTGATCGCCGAACCCCTGTTCGTGCATGATCAGCAGGGATTTGCCCGCCAAGGGTTCCCCTCGCCACATGGGAAAAGGGGCGTCGATGGGGTGGGCGTTGCGCCGGGTGATGTCGGGGTGATAACGGGCCTCGTGGAGAGGCCAGGCCTCCTGATACCGTTCCTGGGCGAGGTAGAGATAGCTCAGGTTCATGCGGGTGTCGGCGTGGTCCGGCTGGAGGTGGAGCGCTTGTCGAAAGGCGGCTTCCGCCTCGTCGAACCGTTTCTGTTCCTGGAGCAGAATGGCGAGCTGGTTGCAGGCCGGGGCGTGCTCGGGAACCAGGCGCAAGGTGGCGCGGAAAGCGGCTTCCGCTTCGGTCGTTCGTCGTTGCTCGTGCAACAGGGTTCCAAGATTGCAGTGGACCTGGGCAAAATCCGGTTGCAGGGCCAGGGCCTCGCGATAGGCCGATTCTGCCTGGGGATGGCGTCCGAGTTCCTGAAGCGCCACCCCAAGGTTGTTGAGGGTCGGGGCATGGTCCGGATGAATGGCCAGCAGGGCCAGACAGGCCTGCACCGCCGCGCCGGTCTTTTTTTGTTCCGCCAGCAGGATGCCCAGCCGGATGTGGGCGTCGAGATGATCCGGCTGGAGGGTCAACGCGTGACGATAACAGGCTTCCGCGGGCTGTGGTCGTCCGGTCTCCTGGAGAATGATGCCCAGATAACAGGCGGTTTCCGCGTCTTCGGGCCACCGTTCCAGGGCGGTGCGCATGGGAGGCAGCGCCTCCTGGAGGCGTCCCTGTTGCAGGAGGGCCAGGCCCAGCATTTTCCAGCCGATCCTCTCGTGCGGATGCTCTTCGGTCTGGGTCCGGGCCAACCGTTCCATTTCGGGAAAGCGTCCCTGGCTGAAGAGGTTCAGCCAGGTTTGGGGAGGAGGGGATTCCGGGCGTGTCAAGGGGGCGGCCCCGCAGGTTGGCTGGTGAATAAATGAGGTTGACGGAAAGTGTGTTTCCGGGTTAATACAGTTTCCCGTGAACTGATATATTTTATTGCTTTTGCTCAGGATTGACAACCCATGCCAATGCAACGCTGACCTGATGGCGAACGAATCGACCCCCCCTTATCGGCGCGTCAAGAATGCCATCCATTGGGTCATGGAAGATCCCACCTGTCCTTATCAGCGGTGGTACCATTTTTTCATGATGGGGTTGTTGATGTTCTCCCTGGTGGTGTTGATCATCAATGCCCACGACGCCAACGATCCGGTGAAACTCGCCTCTCCCACGCATCAGTTGCTGCTGGTGGTGGAAGAATGGTGCAACTGGTTGTTTTTGATGGAGTATCTCCTTAGGTGGTGGGTTTGCACCTCCCTGTTCGAAGATTACCGGTTGGCGGTCAGTCGCTATCGCAGGCGGGTCTACCGGCCCGTGAGGATGACCGAGATCGTTTCCGGGATTTGGTTTTCCGTGACCAACAAACTGCGCTGGATGATCCAACCCCTCTCGTTGATCGATCTGCTCGCGGTTTTGCCGGCCTTTCGTTTTTTCCGCGTGTTGCGGGTGATCCAGCTGCTGAAATTTTTTCGTTATTCCAGGCGCATCGCGTTTGTTTCCGGGATTCTGGGGGAACGCAGCTACGAGATGATCTCGTTGTTGCTGGCGGGTGTGGTCATCTGGGGGGCGGTGGCGATCGCCTTTTTTCTGGCGGAACACGGCATCAACGATCAGGTCAACAATTTTGGCGCGTCGGTTTACTGGGCGATCATCACCATCACCACCGTGGGTTATGGCGATATCGCGCCGGTGACCGACATGGGACGCGCCATAGCTTCGGTGGGCGTGTTGACCGGCATGTCGGTCACGGTGTTGATGACTTCACTGGTCGTTTCCGTTTTCACCGAACGCCTTTTCAATCTGAAGGAGTTTCATATGGAACGGCAGATCGAGCGGTTGCGCAATCATTTCGTCGTCTGTGGTCTGGACATGCTGGGTCAGATCGCCTGCCAGAGTCTGCAAAACGAAAAAAAGAGCTTTGTGGCGATCGATATGGATCAGGGTCGGGTGGACCGGGCGATCCGTAACGGATGGCTGGCCATTTGCGGTGATGTCAACGACAAGGAGACCTGGCAGCGGGCGGGCTTGACCCGCGCTTCCAGCGTCATTGTGGCCATTCTCAATGAGGCGACCAATGTTTATGTCATTTTGATGGTGCGGGAACTGCAACCCAAGTGCTTTGTGGTCGCCTGCGGAGGTCAGCACAGTTCCGAGCAACGGTTGATGCGGGTGGGCGCGGACCGGGTGGTGCTGCCATTTCAGAACGCGGGTCAGCAGATGGCCCAGACCGCCTTGCGTCCCAGCGCCTTGCAGTTTTTGCGTCTGGCGCTGGATCAGACCCACACCGCACTGGACATGGAGGAGATTCCCATCAAGCCCGGTTCCATCTTCGACGGCGTGACCCTGCGGGACTCGGATCTGCGTCACGGTTTCGATGCCATCGTGGTGGGGGTGATCACCGCGGGCAAGGGGATGACGTTCAATCCGCAGG
>JADGCR010000127.1 GCA_015228895.1 Magnetococcales bacterium | reverse complement strand
CCTTTGGTGAGCAGGTGGAAGGTTTGGCGCGGGAATGGATTCGCGCGATGTTGGCCGAGACACTCCCCGCATTGCTGGAAGAGGTGGTTCGAGAGGAGTTGGAACGCATCAAGGGGATGCGTTGAGCATTCAGGAGTCCCAACAACAATGGATCCGGCAAAGGACGTTTTGCATCTGAAACGTCCTTTGCCGTTCTTTATTTTCAACGCGTCCCAATTCAGAAACGACCAATAAAACCATGTCCGAGCCATCCCTGCCCAAATCTTATGAATCGACCAGTGTGGAACGTCGCTGGTATGCCCTTTGGGAAAAGAACGGGTATTTCTCCCCCATCAAATCCCGGGAGATCCCACCGTACTGCATCATGATTCCCCCTCCCAACGTGACCGGGAGTTTGCACATGGGACATGCGTTTCAGGACACCATCATGGATGCCCTGATCCGTCGGCGACGCATGCGGGGAGGGAGCGTGCTCTGGCAGACCGGCACCGACCATGCGGGCATCGCCACGCAGATGCTGGTGGAACGTCAGTTGGAGGCGGAGGGTTCGACTCGCCATGACCTGGGACGGGAGCCCTTTCTGGAACGGGTCTGGGAGTGGAAACGGCACTCCGGCGGAACCATCGTGCGTCAGTTGCGCCGCATGGGGGCCTCCTGCGACTGGTCGCGGGAACGTTTCACCATGGATCCGGATCTTTCCCACGCGGTCCGGGAGGCGTTTGTCCGTTTGTACAACGAAGGGTTGATTTATCGGGGCAAGCGTCTGGTGAACTGGGACCCGGTGCTGCAAACCGCGGTTTCGGATCTGGAGGTGCAAAGCGAGGAGGAGAACGGCTCCCTGTGGCATCTGCGTTATCCGATGGCGGACGGGGATGGTTTCCTGGTGGTGGCCACCACCCGTCCCGAAACCATGCTCGGCGACGCGGCGGTGGCGGTCCACCCCGAAGATCCCCGCTACACCCGGCTGGTGGGACGCATGGTGGCGCTGCCGTTGACTGGCCGTCTGATTCCCGTCATCGCCGATGGGTATGTGGACCCCCAGTTCGGTTCCGGCTGCGTCAAGATCACCCCGGCCCATGATTTCAACGACTACGAGGTGGGGCAGCGTCACCGGTTGCCCCTGATCAACATCTTCACCCCGGACGCCCGCATTGTGGAGCAGGCCCCGGAACCTTATCGCCATCTGGATCGTTTCGCCGCCCGCAGGCAGGTGGTGGCGGATCTTCAGCAGGCGGGATTGCTGGAAAAGGTGCAGGAGCATCGCCTGATGATCCCCCGGGGGGACCGTTCCAAGGCGATTCTGGAACCCTATCTCACCGATCAATGGTTCGTGAAGGTGGCGCCGTTGGCCCAAGAGGCGATTCGGGCAGTGGAGAGCGGGGAGATCCAGTTCATTCCCGGAAACTGGAAAAAGACCTATTTCGAATGGATGCGCAACATTCAGGATTGGTGCATCTCGCGGCAGATCTGGTGGGGCCACCGCATTCCGGTCTGGTACGGCCCGGACGGGCATCTGTTCGTCTGCAACTGCGAGGAGCAGGTCTATGAGATGGCGGCGGAGCATTACGGCTACTTCGTCGAGTTGCAGCAGGACCCGGACGTGCTGGACACCTGGTTCTCGTCGGCCCTGTGGCCCTTCGCCACCCTGGGTTGGCCCAAACAGACCGCCGAGCTGGCCACCTTTTATCCCACCGACGTGCTGGTCACCGGTTTCGACATCATTTTCTTCTGGGTCGCCCGGATGATCATGATGGGTCTGAAATTCACCGGCAGGATTCCCTTCCGGGAGGTCTACATCACCGGGCTGGTGCGGGACGGTGAAGGACACAAGATGAGCAAATCCAAGGGAAACATACTCGATCCCCTGGACATCATCGATGGCATCGATCTGGACGCGCTGGTGGCCAAGCGCACCAGAGACCTGATGCAACCCCATCTGGCGCAAAAGATCGAGGCCGCCACCCGCAAGGAGTTTCCCCAGGGGCTGCAACCCATGGGCACGGACGCCCTGCGATTCACCATGGCCAGTCTGGCCACCCAGGGGCGGGATGTCAAATTCGACATGGGACGGGTGGAGGGTTTCAGGAATTTTTGTAATAAACTCTGGAACGCGGCCCGTTTCGTGTTGATGAACGTGGAGGAGCGTGCATTGGATCCGGGTGGTCCGATCCGGGCCGCGACCACCCTGCCGGACCGCTGGATTCAATCCCGGCTGCAGCAGGTCATCGCCACCCTGGACGGGGCGTTCGACCGCTACCGGTTCGACGAGGCCGCCACGGTCATTTATCATTTCATCTGGGGTGAGTTTTGCGACTGGTATCTGGAGTTGATCAAACCGGTTTTGTACAGCGAGACCCTCCCGGAAGAGGAGAAGAACGTGACCCGCCGGGTCATGCTGGAGACCCTGGAGAGCGCGTTGCGTCTGCTTCACCCCCTGATGCCCTTCATCACCGAGGAGCTGTGGCAGAAGGTGGCCCCTTTGACGGACCGGAAGGGAGAGACCATCATGCTGGCGCCCTGGCCGGTGGTGGACCCCTCCCGGGGAGACCCGGAGGCGGAGACGGAGGTGGAGTTCGTGATGCAACTGGTCACCGCCATCCGCACGGTGCGCAGCGAGATGGACATTCCGCCTTCCAGACGTCTGCCCCTGCTGGTGCGGGGCGAGGAGGGACGTCTCGCCCAGTTGCGCCACAACGAAACCCTGGTCATGACCTTGGCGCGTCTGGAGTCCTGGGAGAGCATCGACGGGGAGAGTCCCCCGGGGGCGGTCACGGCCCTGCTCCCCGGTTTGACGGTCTACATCCCCCTGGCCGGGGTGATCGATCTCGAAGCGGAGAAGGTGCGTCTGGAAAAGGCGCTTGGTCGGTTGGACGGGGATCTGGCGCGGGTCGTCGGCAAGCTGCGAAACGCCGGCTTTCTGGCCAACGCCAAACCGGAAGTGGTGGCGGCGGAACAGGCCAAGGAGCGGGAGATGCAGGAGAAGCGGACGGGATTGCTGGTGGCTTTGGAGCGCTTGCAACAATTGCGGAGGAATCCATGATACCACCCTGGTCGGATATTGTGAAGAACGCCTTGATGCAGGATCTGGGACGGGGAGACGTGACCACCAACGTACTGGTTCCGGCGGGTCAGAAGGCGGAAGCCACGCTGATCGCGCGTCAGGATCTGGTGGTGTGCGGTCTGCCCGTGGTGGCGGAGGTGTTTCGCCTGTTGGACGAGCGCATCCGCATGTTGCCGGAGAAACCGGACGGCGGCGGGGTGTGTGCGGGCAACACCATCTGCACCATCACCGGCCCGGCCCGTGGGATTCTCACCGGGGAGCGGGTGGCGCTGAATTTTTTCCAGAATCTGTCGGCGGTGGCCACCCTGACCCGGCGTTTCGTGGAGCGCGTGGCCAATCTGCCGGTACGCATCGTGGATACCCGCAAGACCACACCCGGGCTGGGGCAACTGCAAAAATACGCGGTGCGCATCGGCGGGGGCCACAATCACCGCATGGGACTGGATGACGGGGTGCTGGTCAAGGAGAATCATCTGGCCCTGGCCGGAGGCGTCACCGAGGCGGTGAAGAAGCTGCGGGAGACGGTGCATCATCTGCAGCGCATCGAGGTGGAGTGCGAAACCCTGGAGCAGGTGCGGGAGGCCCTGGAGGTGGGTGTGGAGGTGATTCTGCTGGACAACATGGACCAGGAGACCATGCGCCGCGCCGTCTCCATGACCGGAGGCAAGGCTCTGCTGGAGGCCAGCGGCAATGTCACCCTGGAGAACGTGCTGGCGGTGGCCGAAACCGGGGTGGATCTGATTTCCGTGGGCGCCTTGACCCATAGCGCGGGTTCTGTGGATGTCTCGTTACGCGTCGTCATGTGAGCCTTCCCACTGGGGAGGGGGGGGCGCCGGATTGTCCGGGGGCGAGGGAAGCGACTCACTGACCCGCGCGTCGATGCGTCCTTTGTTGACGGATGGATTGTTTGTGCCGGAACAGTACCACTTTCACCCCATCATGGACTCCACCAACCGGGAGGCCATGACGCTGGCCCATGGAGGCGCCCCCCAAGGGACGGTGATCGTGGCGGATCAGCAGACCAATGGCCGGGGGCGGCATGGTCGGACATGGGCCTCGCCACCTGGTGTGAATCTCTATTTTTCCATGATCCTGCGTCCGGCCATGCCGGCCTGTCATGCCCCCCGGTTGACCCTGCTGGCGGGTCTGGCCCTGGTGGAGAGCGTGGTGGCGGCCGGAGTGGAGGCGGCGCGGATCAAGTGGCCCAACGACATTCTGGTGCACGGGCGCAAGCTGGCGGGGATCTTGACTGAAATGGCCTCGGATGGGGATCGGGTGCGGTTCGTGACGGTGGGCGTGGGGGTGAACGTCAATGGGAGCGCGGCCCGGTTGCCCCCCGAAGTGGCGGCACGGGCCATCACCCTGGAGGAGATCACGCGCAAAAGATGGGCGAGGGAATTATTCTTGGCTGATTTTTTGCGTATTTTTGCCAAGTGGTATATACGTTATTTGCAGGAGGGTTTCGCCCCGGTGCGCCAGGGCTGGCTGGGGCATGCCCGCATGGAGGGTCGGCGGATGCGCATTCAGCTCCCCGCCGGTGTGGTGACAGGCAGCGCTCTGGGCCTGGATGAAGAGGGATTTCTGCTGGTCGAACAGGAGGATGGCGTGGTATCCCGTGTCATGGCCGGCGAGGTGGAATGGTTGGATAGGGGCTGAAAAGGAAGGTTCACATGCTGTTGGTGATTGATATCGGCAATACCAACATCGTTCTTGGGGTTTACCAGAAGGAGCGTTTGGTGCGTCATTGGCGTATCGAGACCCGCGCTGGCCGGACCGGGGACGAGTATGGCATTCTGCTGGCCAATCTGTTTCAGATGGCCGACATCGCCCCGCGCGAGGTGACGGGGGCGATTGCGGCCAGTGTGGCTCCACCGGTGGAGGCTGCGGTCATGAGCGGGGTGAAGCGTTATCTGCATGTGACGCCGTTGTTGGTGGGTCCGGGCTGCAGGACCGGCATGGCGATTCGTTACGACAATCCACGGGAGGTGGGGGCGGACCGGATCGTCAACGCGGTGGCGGCCTTTCAGCGGTTGCAGTGCGCTGCGGTGGTGGTGGATTTCGGGACGGCGACCACCTTCGACCTGATCGGGCCCCAGGGGGAGTATCTGGGGGGTGCCATCGCACCGGGTTTGGGAATTTCCATGGACGCGCTGTTTTCCCGCACCGCGAAGCTGCCGCGCGTGGAGTGTGTGCGACCGGCGACGGTGGTGGGACGGGACACGGTGGGTGCCATGCAGTCGGGTCTTTATTGGGGATATGTCGGGCTGGTGGATGGTTTGATCACGCGCATGGTGGCGGAATCCGGGTTTGCCCGGGTACGGGTTTTGGCCACGGGTGGTCTGGCGGGATTGATTGCCCAGGACAGCAATCAGATTGAAGAAGTGGATGAATTCTTGACATTGACTGGTTTAAGAATGTTGTACGAACGGAACCGTTAAAGGGCGCGCGCTGTGGCTCGGACCTCTTTCATGTCGCGCTTTGTCCCCATATTGATTGTTGGGCTGCTGGTCTTGCTGAACGTTCTGGTTCAGGGCATGGGCTTTTTGGGTTTGGGTTTCAAGACTCCCGAGGACGCCATTTGGCAGGGACCGATGATGCCTGGCAAGCAGTTGCCGCTCCCCGATCCGGCCGGGGCCAGGGTGGTCGCGGGTGTGAATGAGCCGGTTGTGGCGGAGAAGCCCAAGGAGCCGCCCCCTCCGGTTGTCAAGGCCGATCCGCCTCCGGTCAAGCTGCCCCCCCCTCCACCTCCCCCTCCGGCGGTGGAGCCCCCGCCTCCGGCGACGACTCCTCCCCCTCCGGTTCAGCAGACGCCGCTCACGGAAGGGAAATTTGTGGTTCAGGTCGGGAGTTTCGCGCTCAACATGGGGGTGGAGTCTCTGCTTGAACAGATGAGAAAGGCGGGGTTGAATCCCCGCGTGGAGTTGGTGCAGGATCGGGTGAATCTCAACAATGTGCAGGCCGGGCCTTATGCCACTTTGGAGGGCGCCAAGGTGGCGGAGGCCAAATTGAAGGCCGGGGGCATGCAGGCGCAGGTGGAGGAGAACTGGGAGGGATTCATCATCTCCCTGAGCAAATTTTTGCTGCTCAGTCACGCCACCGAGGAGTTGGAACGTGTCAAGACCCTGGGCATCGTCCCGTTGCGGATCGTGAAGGTGAATACGGACCTGGCGGTGCGCAAGGTGTTGCTGGGTCCATACGACACCAAGGAGAAGGCTTTGAAGATGAGCGCCCAGGTCGCTGGCTTGGGCATCTCCGTACCGGTACTCAAGACCTGGCCTCTTTCCAATTCTTTGCCCTGACCCCCATGGGGGGTTGACACCAACGATAGTAGGCTTAAAATAGCAGAGACATGGCGGGGTAGCTCAGTTGGTCAGAGCTGCGGATTCATAATCCGTGTGTCGGGAGTTCAAGTCTCCCCCTCGCTACCATTTAATTCT
>JADGCR010000126.1 GCA_015228895.1 Magnetococcales bacterium | reverse complement strand
CGTGTTCCAGGGATTCCTGAATGAAAGCGGCGGTATGGGGGTTTTCCCGCACCAGGCGCCGCAGTTCCTCCTGATCACTCTTTTTTTCCGCCTCGATGAAGGTCTTGCGCCACTCGACCAGTCCCATTTCGGCGGGAGTGAGCATGAAATCCAGCAACGAGCAGCCCGACAGCAGCGTCGCCAGGAGGATCGCCAGCGATTTGGCCAAGAAAACCATGTGCGTGACTCCGGAAGAGTGGGATGGACAGACGCGTTCCGGATTCTAATGTACGACAGGCCGGATGGATCGGCAAAGACTTTTTTGGCCAGCCAGAACATGGAAGGCGGCGCGCGCCTCCTGGTTGCCGATGATGACCGCCAGGTCTCCCGGTCTGAAAAGAAAACCCGCGTCCGGATTGGGGGTCAGGGCGCCCTGGCGTATCACCCCCAACACGGACACCCCGGTCTTCTTGCGGAGTTCCATGGCGCCGATGGCGTGGCCGATCAGGCGCGCGTCTTCATTCACGGGCACCCATTCCAGATCCAACAGGCTCTCCGCCTCCCGCAGATGCTCCACGGTCGCGCCGGAGGAGTGGTTTTCCTCCATGACGGCATACAGTTTCCTGCGGGCGTGGGTGGCCAGGCGGTGGATGAGGGAGGGTGGCATCTGCAACAACGCCATGGCGTACCGCGCCATTTCCACTCCGGCCTCCAGATGGGGCCAGACCACATCCGGGGCGCCGATCTTGCGCAACTCCTGAATGTGTTCCCGGCTGGACACCCTGCTGACCACCGCCAGGCGCTCATTGAGTTTGCGCGCCTGGGTGATCGTCGCGCAGGAAGTGGGCAGGTCGGCGACGGTGACCAGGAGCATGTGCGCCTTGCCCACGCCCGCGGCCTGAAGAATGATCTCCCGGGTGGCGTCCCCGTAGATCACGGGCAACCCCATGGAGACCGCTTCCTCCAGATGTTTCTGGGCCATTTCCACCAGGATGTGGGGGGTGCCGCCCTCTTTGAACAGCGCGGCCACCTGTTGTCCCACATGACCCGCGCCGATCACCACCACATGATTTTCGAGGGTTTCTGGCGGGAGGTTGAATCTGGTCATGGGTTCTTTGAAATGTTTTTTCCGGAGAAAATTATAAATCCGGGTGGTTCTGCCGGATACCAGCGGGGTCAGCAGCATGGTGACGATGGTCGTGGTCAGGATGAGGGAGTAGGCGTTGTCATCCATGGCACCATTCGCGTGTCCCGTCTGGGCCAGGACGAAGGCGAACTCACCGATCTGGAACAGGCCCAACCCTACGGCCAGAGGCACCACGTTGCCGTATTTGAAAAGGCGCGCCACCCCATGGAAGATCAGCCCTTTGCCCAATCCCACCGCCAGCGTCAACAGGAGGACCAGCGCCAGATTGTCGATGAGGTAGACCGGATCGAACATCATCCCCACGGACACGAAGAACAGCATGGCGAAGAGATCGCGCACCGGGGTGATGTCGCTTAAAGCCTGATGACCGAAATGGGAACCTCCAAGCACCATTCCCGCCGCGAAGGCACCCAGGGCGAAGGAGAGTCCGATCAGGTAGGTCCCGTAGCCCACCCCCAGTCCGATGGCGATCAGGAACAGTGAAAACAGTTCGCGGGAGTTCCATCGCGCGATCAGACGCATGAGCCAGGGCAGGACGCGGGTGCCCAGCACAACCATGGATGCCAGGAACAGTACGGCTTTGAGGGCGGCGATTCCCAGGATGGAAGCGCCCATGTCGGGGTTTTCCAGTTGGGGCAGAATGATCATCATGGGCACGATCGCCAGATCCTGCACAATGAGCATGCCGATCATCACCCGACTGGAGAGTGTCCCCATCCATCCCTGGTTCATGAGGGTCTTGAGGATCACCATGGTGCTGGACAGGGAAATCGCGGCTCCAAACCACAGACTGGCGATCCAACTCAGTCCGGCCAGTCTGCCCAGGCCGTAGCCGAGGAGCATGCTCAACGCCATTTGCAGGGGCGTGCCCAGCAACGCCACCTTGCGTACCGGTTTGAGTTCCTTGAAGGAGAACTCAAGACCGAGGGCGAACAGCAGCAGGGCCACGCCGATTTCGGCCAGCAGTTCGATGTTGTGGATTTCCGTCACGGTCACGCCGCCGGTATGGGGTCCCACCACCACCCCGGCCAGGATGTAACCCAGGATCAGGGGCTGTTTCATCAGGTGGGCGATACTGCCACCCAGAAACGCCACGACCACGATGATGATGATGTCGGTTGCGATCCCCATGGGAGCGTTCTCTTTGCGTTGGGACAGGGGTTTTCAAACAACCGCGGCCACCTCGAAAGGTGGCCGCAATGTTGATCAAATCTAATAAAATCGAAATGGTGGGCCGTGTAGGGATCGAACCTACGACCCGCTGATTAAGAGTCAGCTGCTCTACCAACTGAGCTAACGACCCGTTTGGGACGGGAATCCATGATTGAACCTACAATGCCACAGCTTTGACCCGCCGGTCAAGGATGGATGACGCCTTTTTGCTTTTTTGTCCACGGGAGGTTGGCCGGGATGCTGAAGCAGGTCACGCGGCGGTTTCGGGTCGATTGTGTTTTGATGTGTATCCATGCAGTTCGAGGGATAAACTGGTTCAACGCACGCATCGGGAGTCTGCACATGGGTATGAACGCGACGCATTTTCGTCACAACGTGATTCGTCCTGCCTTGGCTTTGCTGGATATGGGGTCCGGCTCCGCGGAGGCCCTGTTGTTGGGGACGGCGGCCCAGGAGTCGGGGTTGGGACACTACCTCCGGCAGGTGGGGGGCGGTCCGGCTCTGGGGGTGTTCCAGATGGAGCCGGCCACCTATCACGATATCTGGCGCCATGTTATCCTTCCCAACCCTCCGGTCGTCCAATTGCTCCAACCGCGTTGGCCACGGCAACCCCCTCCCGATGACCTGGTTACCGATCTGCTTCTGGCGGCGGTGATGTGTCGTCTGCACTACCGACGGGTCAAGGCCGCCCTGCCGGAGGCCGACGACCTGCCGGGGCTGGCGCGATACTGGAAACGTCATTACAACACGCCGGCGGGCGCCGGCACGGAGGCGGAATTCATCCGCAACTGGCAACAACATTGCGGAACCTGAAACAGGGCGCGAAACCTGTTGTCATGCCTGCGCGATCCTGCCACCCGGCGGGGTGCGGCCATGCTCATGACGGCGTTTGGCGTCTCTCTCCCCTGAAACCCTGGAATAGGTCATCGCGACCGGAACCGGCCTCTCCGGGCTGACCGGCGCGCTGACAAAGGATGGTGTCTCATGAACGGCTTCGGCGATCCTCACAACGAAATCCTCCACGACCTGCTCCTGAGCATGGGGAAACTGCAAGGCAACATGGAGGCCATTCAACTTCAGCAACAAAATCAAACCGGCTGGATGGCCAAACTCGACGACCGGCTGCGACGCGTGGAACGCAAGGCGGCGGTCACGGGCATGATCGGCGGCGGCCTGATGGCCACGGGACTCTCCCTGTTGGTGGATCTCCTGAAATCCCGCTCCCTGCCGGGGGGATGAGGACAAAACAAAGTTTCATGGCATTCGATCGAGCAACTCTTTTTCATTCCGGCTGTTTGGGATATGCTGTGGAATGGTCTTGCGGTTTCACGCAGGCGGTTTCTCAAGAGGATTGCATGACATCCATTGCCCAACAGGTGCAACGACGTCGGACGTTCGCCATCATTTCCCATCCCGACGCAGGCAAGACCACGCTCACCGAAAAGCTGCTGCTGTTCGGCGGCGCCATCCAGGAGGCCGGACAGGTCAAAGCCCGTGGAGAGCGCCGCCGCGCCAGGTCCGACTGGATGAAGGTGGAACGGGAACGGGGCATCTCCGTCACCGCCTCGGTGATGACGTTCGAATACGACGGCATGGTCGTCAATCTCCTGGACACTCCGGGCCATGCGGATTTCTCCGAGGACACTTTCCGTACCCTGACGGCTGTGGACTCCGCCGTCATGGTGCTGGACGCCGCCAAGGGGATCGAATCCCAAACCCTGAAGCTGTTTGAAGTCTGTCGCCTGCGCAATGTGCCCATCATCACCTTCATCAACAAGATGGATCGGGACGGTCTCGATCCCTTCTCCCTGATGGACGAAATCTCCGAACAACTGGCCCTTGATGTCACCCCCGCCACCTGGCCGGTAGGCATGGGACAGGATTTTCTCGGCTCCTTCGACCTGTTCCAGGATCGCATGCTCTTCATGGAACGGGGACACGCGGGGGTCGCGGATGAAGGCGAGGCGTGCCTGGGGGTGGACGATCCGAAACTGGACCGGCTCCTGACCCCCAAAGCCGTGGCCCGGTTGCGGGAAGAGGTGGGCATGGTGCGTGGCCTGTGCGCCCCCTTCGACCTGAAAGCCTACCGGGAGGGTCATCTCACTCCGGTCTATTTCGGCAGCGCCATCAACAATTTCGGCGTGCGGGAACTCCTGCGCGGCATCATCGATCTGGCCCCCTCTCCCTTGCCCCAGCAATCCATGCAGCGTCAGGTGGACCCGGAAGAGGAGAAGGTTTCAGGCTTTGTCTTTAAAATCCAGGCCAACATGGACCCCAACCATCGGGATCGCATCGCCTTTTTGCGTCTGGTCTCCGGCCATTTCCGCCGGGGGATGAAGTTGCGCCACTCGGTGACCGGCAAGATTCTGGCGGTTCACAATCCCCTGCTGTTCATGGCCCAGGAACGGGGGCTGGTGGAGGACGCCTGGGCCGGTGACGTGATCGGCATTCCCAATCACGGGGTGTTGCGCATCGGCGACACTCTGACCGAAGGGGAGACGCTGAAGTTTACCGGGGTCCCCAGCTTCGCCCCGGAATTGCTGCGCCGCGTGCGACCGGAAGATCCCATGCGGGTCAAACACCTGGAAAACGCCCTGCGTCAGTTGGGCGAGGAGGGCGCGGCCAGGGCATTCAAGACCCTGCTTGGCTCCCAGTGGATCGTCGGGGTGCAGGGCGCGTTGCAATTCGAGGTGCTGGCGGATCGCATCCGCACCGAATACGATGTGCCGGTACGCTTCGAGGACGCGGGCTATCTGACCGCCCGCTGGCTGGAAGCGGATGACACGCGGCTGCTGAAACGGTTTCTGGACGGGGCGTACGCGGAAATGGCGGAGGATTATGATGGCGCCCCGGTTTTTCTGGCCCGCAACGCTTGGCGTCTGGCGGACGCCATCAAGGAGTGGTCCGCCATCCGGTTCCTGAAGGTCAGGGAGGGTACGGCTTAGTACCGGTTCACGATTTCGAGACCAACGGAACGCGCAAGCCGGTTCATCCATGGCTTGCGCGTTTTTGTTTGTCGTTTCAGCGTTTGCGGGAGAAGGGGTTTCTCTGGATGATGGTCTGCACCCGGTCCGGTCCGGTGGAGATGATGTCCGTGGGGACGCCGGTGAGGGATTCCAGAAAGCCGATGTACTCCCGCGCGGCCTGGGGCAGTTCCTCGAAGCGGTCGATGCCGGCGGTGGATTCGGTCCATCCAGCCATTTCCTCGTATACCGGTTCACAGACATCCAGGATGGACGGATCGGCCGGCATGTTTTCCATGCGGCGACCGTTGCGTTTGTAGGCCACGCACACCTTGATGGTTTTCAGGCCGTCCAGCACATCCAGTTTCGTCAAGGCGATGCCGGTGAGACCGTTGGCGCGGGCCGCGTGACGCAGCACCACCGCGTCGAACCAGCCGCAACGACGGGGGCGGCCGGTGCTGGCGCCCACTTCATGGCCCACCTTGAACAGATGCTCGCCGACGGCGTCGTTGAGTTCCGTGGGAAAGGGGCCGCTGCCCACCCGTGTGGTATAGGCCTTGGCCACCCCCAGTACATGGTCGATGCGGGTGGGACCGACGCCGGAACCGGAACAGGCTCCGCCACCCACCACCGACGACGAGGTCACAAAGGGGTAGGTGCCATGGTCCACATCCAGCATGGTCCCCTGCGCCCCTTCGAACAACAGGGATTGGCCGGCGTCCATGGCGTCCGCGAGGATGGTGCTCACGTCGTCCACATAGGGGGCGATGGTGTCGGCCATGCGCAGATAGTCGTCCCGGATGGCTTCCAGGGTGAAGGTGCCGGCGTTGTAGAAGTTTTCCAGCATGAAGTTGTGGTAGGCCAGGTTTTCTTGCAGTTTGGCTTCAAAAATCTGGCGGTTGTAAAGGTCTCCCACCCGGATGCCCCGTCTGGCCACCTTGTCCTCGTAGGTGGGACCGATGCCCCGGCCGGTGGTGCCGATTTTGCCTTTGCCCTTGCGTTTCTCCCGCGCCACGTCCAGTTCCCGGTGATAGGGCATGATGAGGTGGGTCAGGGCGGAAATTTTGAAGCCCGCTCCCGTGACCGAGACGCCAAGGGTGTCCAGTTCCTGGATTTCCTGAATGAGGGCCGCCGGGTCCAGCACCACGCCGTTGCCGATGACGCACAGTTTGGCGCGCAGGATACCGGAGGGGATCAGATGCAGGATGTATTTTTTGCCATCCACCACCAGGGTGTGTCC
>JADGCR010000125.1 GCA_015228895.1 Magnetococcales bacterium | reverse complement strand
GGTCCAGTCGTTTTGGAGAATATGGGCGGGTGGAGAAGGAAAATGGGCGATTTCGAATCCGGCGGGGCCGACTCCGTACCAAGTGAAATTTCGAACTCACCCTGGTAACTGTTGGAAATATTGAACTTTTTTAGAGATTAAAAAGCCGCCTTGGTGGGCGGCTTTCGGGTGGAGAAAACCTTTTTATAATAATTTGGTGGAGGTAACAGGAGTTGAACCTGCGTCCGACTCACATATTTTTTCTATACAACCCACCTTGACCCAAAAAATACCTCTTCTGCCTGTCCATGGCAAGCAAAAAAATCAACTGTCTTGAATTATAGTTAAATTTTCTAATTATCAAAAAGTTAACAAAAGCTTTCGGGTGGATTGACTGTGCTGCCTACGATCCTCCGGGAAACTTTCCCCCTACGCGGAACTGAATCGCTTCGGCGAGGTGGCCAAAACCGATGTTCTCCGCACCTTCCAGATCCGCAATGGTGCGGGAGACTTTGAGGATGCGGTTGTGGGCGCGGGCGGAGAAACCAAGACGGCGACTGGCGGTCAGAAGCAGATTCTGGGTCTCGGTGTCCAAAGCGGTGAATTGGGCCAGAATGCGACCTTCCAGGTCCGAGTTCAACACACCGGAACCGTTCCGTTTCATTTGCTGCGTCCGGGCCGACGTGACACGCTGGCGAACCTCTCTGGAGGATTCACCCGTGGGCAGGGCGGTCAGGGTCTCGGGGGGAACGGGGGGAACCTCGACGTGCAAATCGATGCGGTCAAGCAATGGACCGGAAAGACGCGCGGCGTAACGCTCCACCATGGCGGGAGAACAACGACAGGACCGGTGAGGATTGCCGCGATGACCGCATGGACAGGGATTGCAGGCGGCAATCAGTTGAAAATGCGCCGGAAATCGGGTGGATTGCGCGGCACGGGCAATGCCCACGTCCCTGGCTTCCAACGGCTCGCGCAACGCCTCCAGAGCGTTGCGGCCAAATTCGGGGATTTCATCCAGAAACAATACCCCACGATGGGCCAGACTCACCTCCCCGGGCCGGGGAATGGTGCCACCACCAATCAGGGCTACATGGGACGAGGTGTGATGGGGCGTGCGGAAAGGACGCGCGCCAATCAAAGGCTGACTCACCTCCAAACGACCCGCCACCGAATGAATCGCCGTCACCTCAAGGGCTTCTTCCAGTGTCAACGAGGGCAAAATGCCAGGCAGACAACGGGCCAGCAAGGTCTTTCCAGAACCGGGCGGACCGCTCATGATGAGATTGTGACCACCCGCCGCCGCCACCTCCAAAGCGCGTCGGGCGTGCTCCTGACCTTTGACATCCGCCAAATCGCGAATCTTGCCACGCTCCTGGGGTTCCACCTCCGACAACCATCGCCGCCAGTCGCTCTCCGGAACCGGCTCCAAAGGGAGATCGCCGGTCAAATGACGCATCAGATCCAGCAAGGTCTCCGGGGCCACCACCCGCACCCCGGCCAATGAACCCTCCACACCATTGGCCACCGGAACGATGAGTTCCCGAACGCCATGGTCGCGGGCATACAGCGCGGCGGGCAGACAGCCGGGCACCGGCTTGAGGCGTCCATCCAGGGAGAGTTCCCCCAGAAACATCCGACCATTCAACGCCGCCTGGGGCAGGCGCTCCATCGCCACCAGCAATCCCATGGCCATGGGCAGATCATAGGCGCTCCCCTCCTTGGGCAAATGGGCCGGAGCCAGATTGATGGTGATGCGCCGCGAAGGGAGCTGCACCCCGGAGTTCTTCAACGCCGCCCGTACCCGGTCCTTGGCCTCCCGCACCGCCCCGTCCGGCAGGCCCACCATGTGCAGTATGGGCAAACCGCGGCCCATGTCCACCTCCACCTCGACCGGAATGGCCTGAACGCCCTCCAGGGCGACGGTGTCAACACGGGCGAGCATGTCGTCGGCTCCGCTCAGGCACGATACACCAGAACCCGCTCCTCCAGCATGTCCCGCATGGCGTATTTCACCCCTTCACGGCCCAGACCCGAATCCTTCACCCCCCCGTAAGGCATGCTGTCAACCCGCAACGAGGGGACATCGTTGTGAATCACGCCACCCACTTCCAGTTCGTCGAAGGCCCGCATCACCGTGCCGAAATCGTTGGTGAAGATCCCGCACTGCAAACCATAGCGGGAATCGTTGGCACGCTCGAACGCCTCTTCCATGGACTCCACCGCGGTCAACACCACCACGGGTCCAAACGCCTCCTCGGCCATCACCCGGCAGTCGGATCCCACCTCCTCCAGAATGGTCGCGGTCAAACAGTTGCCCTGACCCAGGGCGGGAGTCTGGTTGCCGGTCACCAGACGGGCACCCTGATCCATGGCCTCCTGGATCCACAACTGCAATCGCTCCCGATTGCCCCGGTCGATCATGGGACCAAGGGTGGTGGACTCCTCCAGAGGGTCCCCCGGTCGCAAATTCTCCGCCGCCTTGCGAAAACGGGCGCGAAACTCCCCGATGACCTCCTGGTGCAGAAAAATCCGCTGCACCGAAATGCATACCTGTCCGCACTGATAAAACGCCCCCATCACCGCCCGCTTGATGAGCAGATCCCAATCCCGCACATCCCGATCCACGATCAAACCCGCGTTGCCCCCCAGCTCCAGGACCACCTTCTTGCGTCCGGCCTGCTGTTTCATCTTCCAGCCCACCTCCGGGGAACCCGTGAACGAGAGCAGCTTGATCCGGTCATCCTCCACCAGCATCTGGCCCGCTCCCCGGTTGCACGGCAGCACGGAAAAAGCTCCCACCGGCCAACCCGACTCCTGCACGATCCCAGCCAGCATCAGCGCCGTCACCGGGGTTTTGGAGGCGGGTTTCAACAGGATCGGACAACCCGCCGCCATGGCGGGGGCGATCTTGTGAATCGCCAGATTGAGCGGAAAATTGAAGGGCGCCACCCCGGACACCACCCCGATGGGATAGTGCCGCACCAAAGCCCGCCGTCCCGCCCCCATGGGGTTGATCCCCAGATCATACGCCTCCCCATACAGACGGGTGGCCTCCCCCACGGCGATATCGAAGGTGGCGGCGGCCCGGTCCAGTTCCAGACGGGATTCGCCGATGGTCTTGCCGTTTTCCTGGGACAATACCCTGGAAAATTCCTCCCGGCGCTCCATCAGGCGGTCGCGAATGAATGCCAACGCCGCCGCCCGCTGCCAAGGCTCCATGCGCCGGGTCTCCTTCTGGACCGCCACCGCCGCGTCCAGGGCCTCGTTGATCTCCGCAGGCCCACACTGGGCGACGGTCGCCACCAGTTGCCCATTATAGGGATTGATCACCTCCAGGGATTCAGAGGTGTCGATCCATCTTCCGGCCAGATAGGCTTTGCGTTTCACGGTAGCGTTCATTTGATTTCTTCCACGCAAAAAAATTAACGGACGTCATCCGGCTTGCACGATACCCTTGCATGGGTCTGCTTTCAGCCATCCATGTCATCGGGCAAAGGGATGGATAGCACGAATTCTCTCCTTTTCACCAGGAAAGATCGGCGGAAGCCGCAATCTCAGGTTTTGTCGCCCATCTGCGCCAAAGCCGCTTCCAGCTCGCCCAGCCGTTTTTCCAGGGCGTCCGCCTTGATGCGGGTGTTGCTCAGAAGTTCGTTCACCACCTCGAACTCCTCGCGGGTCACCAGATCGAAGTGTTCCACCCCTTCCCGGATGATGTCCTGGACTTTCCGTTTCATCTCTTCGCGGGTTTCGCCCACCTTGTTGAAAACTCCGAGAACGTTCTGGGTGATCTGATCCAGAAGCGCGTTATCGATTTGCATGCCATGTTCTCCTTGGACTAGGGTGTGAGGTTGGAGGGTTGCACATAGTGCATTCCGGGCTTGTTGTGAAAATAACCGTTGCAGAACGGCTCTCCCTGGTTGAGTTCCCCAAGCCGGGCGAGCGCTTCGGGGCCGGCCATGCGCCCTTCCAGACGCGCCTTCCAGATGGCGACGATCTCCGGCATGTGGGTGCTCTGCGGGGAGATGCGCAGGATGTGGGCACCCATCTCCTCCAGGCGGGTGGTCTCCTGGATCAGGGTGCAGACCCTTTCCGACATGGTTTGCACCCCATTCATGGACAACAGCCCTTCCCCCTCCTGGGTGCGGGTGATCATGCCATCCGGAAAGTCGCCGCATTTGTATTGACAGTTGGCCTTGGAAAGTCGAAAGGCCCGCGCCGTATAACAGCGGGCGGAAAAGGTCAGGGGCAGGCGACCATGGGCGAAGACCTCGAATTCCACGCTTTGCTCCCGTGGGGCGCGGATGATGCCGGTCATGGCGTCGCAGGGGAGTTCCACGGGAAAGACCATGCGCTCCACGCCGATCCCCTGCAAAAAGGTCAGGGTGTCCGGGTTGTAGACATTGACATGGGGTCCGGCCACCAGGGCGTGGCCTTCGCCGATGCCGACGCCCGCCATGTCGTTGGCTTCCAGGCGAATGCCCAACGCCTGGGCGCGGTCGCACAGTTGTTGCACTTCCGTCTGCTCCCTGTCGTCCATCACCAGGCCCAGGGTGGAAAAAACGATCTCCTTGCCGGAGGGCATCAGCTCCTTGGCCAGTTCGGTCAACTCCTCCGGGGTCAGGCGGTTCCGTTTCGAACAGACCACCTCCCCCAGATACAACAGGTCCGCGGGGGTTTCGAAGGCCATGCGGCGGTAGAAATCCTTGAGGGCGCTCCTGCCCCATTCGAAGAGGACCGGACCAATGGAAATTTTCATCATTGCCAACTCTCCTCATAGGTTCCCAGGGTATGGGTGGTGCCCTCGGAGGAGGCGTTCAGCTCCTTGAGCCAGCTCCCCTTGGCCCGATAGGTTCCGGGGGAGTGATGATAGGCGTCCACCGCCTGCCGCAGGATCCGGGTGACGGTGCCCACATAGGATTTGGTGCGTTGCCGTCCCTCGATCTTGAGGGAGGCGACCCCGGCCTCGATCACCTGGGGCAGAATCTCCAGAATGTTGAGGGAACCCGGCTCCTCCATGACGTGATACACCCGTCCGTTGGCCTGGAAGCGTCCCTTGCAGATGGTGGGATAGGCGGCGTCTTCCCCTTTTTCGTATTCGGCGATCAGCGCGCCGCCGAGCCGGGTTTGCAGTTTGTCCCCATGGTTTTCGAAGCGCACGGCGCGGGCCGGGGAGCAGACCCCTTCGATGTTGGGAGAGACCCCGGTGACGAATGACGACAGATGACAACGACCCTCCGCCATGACACACAGTCCGCCAAAGGCGAACACTTCCAGTTCCACATCGGTTTTTTCGTGCAGCAGGCGGATTTCCGGGGCGGTCAGCACCCTGGGCAGGATCACCCGCGCGATGTTGAAATGACGCTGATAGAAACGAATGGCCTGGGCGTTGCTGGCCGAAGCCTGCACCGACAGATGGATGGGCAGTTCGGGATAGCGTTCCCGGCAATATTTCAGCACCGCCAGATTGGCCAGGATGATGGCGTCCGCTCCCAGTCTGGCGGCGACATCCACCGCGTGATACCAGGGCGCGGGATTGTCCACCCGGGGAAAGGTGTTCAGGACCACGTTGGCCTTGACTCCGCGCTGGCGGGCATACTGGATTCCCTGGGCCGCCTCTTTTTCCGAAAAGTTCAAGCCCTCGAAGTTGCGGGCGTTGGTGGCGTCGCGAAAACCGAAATAGACCGCGTCCGCCCCGTTGTCCACGGCGGCCCGCAATGAGGGCAGATTGCCCGCCGGGGCCAGTACTTCCACTTTTTTCATGGCGACTCTCGATCGTGGTTTACCAGAATTGGGAGTTGATGGGGATCAGTGTATCACCGGAAAGAGCAGGAATTCAAACGTCCAGGCGCGTCATGATCCGGTCCACGAGAAAATCCACCAGATGTTCCAGGGTGGTCGCCCCCTGGTAGAATCCGGGAGCCGCGGGCAGAATCACGGCGCCGCTCTTGGCCAGGCGCATCATGTTTTCCAGATGGATGATCGACAAGGGGGTCTCCCGAGGCACCAGAATCAACGGCCAACCCTCCTTGATGGCCACGTCCGCCCCCCGTTCGATCAGGTTGTCGGAAAGACCGTGGGCCATGGCGGCCAGCGATCCCATGGAGCAGGGACAGACCACCATGGCCCGTTTCCCCCGGGAACCGGAGGCCATGGGGGCGTTCCAATCGTGTTGGGCGTAGTGGGTCAGGCGGCTCAGGTTCGGGGGAGTGGGGGAAGAACGGGCGAAGAAATCATCCAGTTGCCGGACGACCTCCTGACCCTCGCCCACCAGTTCCAGCCCGCACTCCCGGGCCATGACCGTGCGACCGGCCAGGGAGAGCAACAGATCCACCCCGCGACCCGCATTGAGCAGGCGCTCCAGGAGACGCAGGCCGTAACGGGCGCCGGAGGCGCCGGTCATGGCCAGGGTGATGGGCGGTTCGGAAATCGTGTGCATGGTTTGAACAGATTATCATGTTTTCATGCCAGCACAAACCGGCAATGCGATGCCTTTGTTCGGCGGCTGTCCGTGCCGGTCTTTTGAATGCGAAGGCTTGACAGAAAAGCCGACTTGATGTTTACTGAAATCCAGACTTATTGATTTTTATTATGTCTTTGGCGTTCTGCAAGCACAAACTGGAGACGATGAATGATCCGTCAGCTTG
>JADGCR010000124.1 GCA_015228895.1 Magnetococcales bacterium | reverse complement strand
AAGGTTTCCGACACGCTTTTGTGCTCGGCGTAGCTCTTGTTGAACACGGCAATCGCTCCCCGAATCGTCTTGATCCCCTGCAACTTGACATCATCGTCATGGCCCGTATCCAACTTGCGGGCCAGCTCCAGGTGCCAGAAACCATCCTTCCACACCCCCCTGGCCTGCACATCGATCAGACTCCCGGAGCCTCCATCCAGCATTCTGATCCCAGGCAACGATTCCCCCCGATTCTCCTTGCCGGCCTCTTGATTGTCATAAACCGGATTGCCCGCGTCGCGGATCTTGCGAATATAGACCGTCCCCCCCTCCGGGTGCTCGTATTCGGCGGCGTTTTCCTGCGAGGCGGTGGAGATGACATGGATGAAATCCTCGGCCACACCCGCCTGATCGCTGCGTCCCGCGGACCATTGCCACAAGTCCACCCGGTAATCGGTCTTGGACAGCATGCAGGCCGCGTAATCGCCCCCCATGTCGAAGCGCACGATGAACATGTCATCCCGTTGTTTGCCGCGCTTGTACTGGGTTCCGGTCCATTTCCAGGGGCGATAGGAGACATCCGCCTCCTGGTCCGGCCAGCGCGCCGCGACAAAGATCCGCCCTCCGGCGGTGCCGGCCTTGAGTTGCACATTCAAGGAACCCGTGACATTGTCCGGGTCGTTCTCCCTGGCGGGCCTGAGGGGAATCTCCACCCACCCCTCCCGGCCCCACTCCTCCAACACCCCATCCACCACCGGAACCGTCGGCAGGGGGGGCACCTGCACCAAAAGTGATGGCGCGGCCTGAAGACCCCGACCCGTCACCAGCAGCAACGACAAAGCTTGCAAAAAAGCGCGCATCGGCACCCCCCCCCCCCGATCGGATGGTTACTCGATCACCAACTGGCCTTCCATGCCCTGTTTCTGGTGGTCGTCAATGGTGCAAAACACCGGATAGCTTCCCTTTTTGACCGGCACGAAATAAATGTCCAACTGACCATTCACCATCAACTCCACCGCGTTCAGATAGGGCACCTTGATCTCGCCGTCCTTGTCGGATTGAATCTTGCGGGTGGCGATGGCCTTGTAGAACTCCGGGGCGGTGAAATAGTGTTTTTTCTCGCCAACGTTCTTGAGAATGAGTTGATAGGGCTTGCCCTCCTTGAAAACCAGCTGTTTCGGGCTGTAGGCGTACTCATCCAGGGTGATGGTGACCTTTTCGATGTTTTTCCAGTTCGTGGCTTTGACGATCTCGGCGCTGTTGACCACATAATCCTCGGCGGCGCTTCCCTGGCCGAGCCAACCCATGACAAACGCGGCGGCGATCCATCGGGTCAAGACTTTTGCTTGCATGTTGTGCTGCTCCTTTCTGGTAGAAGACAATGTCGGTTTTCACGGTACGGACTTCTTTTCCCACTCCCAGAGCGCGGCCCGGGCCTTGCGCGCAAACGGGGAGTCCTCCTTGTTCAAATGGACGAAGGTGCGCATGGCCCCCCGCGCCCCTTCCCGATCCTGGAGCGCGTCCAGGGCCTGGGCCAGACCATAATAGGCGTTGACCTGTTCCGGACGCAACGCCAGGGCGGCTTGAAAAAAATCCCTGGCCGCGACGAACCGTTCCAGACCCAGCAGGGCGAATCCCATGTTGACATGGGCTTCCGGCATCTCCGGGGCGCGCTGCAACACCCAATGAAAGGCCGTGATCGCGTACTCATACCGTTTGGCGTGCAACATCATCGCCCCTTCCTGAAACCGGCGCGCCAGCTCGGCATCCACCGCGGGGGCGGGTTGCTCCGGTGGAGCGCGCCACACCTCCGGCAAAAGATGGATCGCTCCCCCCGTCAACCCGATGAACGCGCTCGCTCCGAGCACCACCGTCCACCGTCCCGCCGGCTTTCTCCTCCCCAACGGGGTCCGCAAGGCCGGCAGCAAAAAGAAAAAGGTGGCGACCAGGGCGATGGCGGCCCCCGCTCCCATCAAAGCCATCCCTTCCGGGGCGCGGACCACATCCGGCGCGTGGGCCATCAACGGAGTCTTGCGGGGCGCGCCCCGCATGCCGGACCAGGCCAATCCCAGAATCAACACCGACAAGCCGGAGACATACAGAAACGCCTGCAAACGGGCCAAAGGAAAAACTCCCCCCGCGTATCCCAACGCGGGCAACAACACCAGGACCATCCCCATGCAGGCCAGGGTCACCGCCCCCACAGTCCCATGATAATGGGCCGTCACCATCACGCTGTCGTTCTCGATCAAGCTCCCGGTCCCCACCCCCAGGGCAAACAACAACACCGAACCCCACAACGGGGCCGCCGTCGGCGTTTGCGTGGCACCACCGCGCAGGCGTCCCCACACCAGACCCCCGACAAAGAACGGGACCGCCAGCCAACTCCCCCAGACCATCAGGTTGGTGAAAAACCGCCGAGATTCCAAGGTCTCCGGGGCATACGCCACCAACGGATAAAGCCCCAGGAGCGCGGGGGCGAACCCCAGCCACAGCAACCCCTCCACCCCCCGTTCCCCAAACGGCAACCGTATGCCCCCAACCCGCGCCAGCACCAGCCAGAGCGTCAACATCATCAGGACGTGATTGAACTGCAACCAATGGCCACCCGCCCAATACAGGGGATCGAAATAGTCCTTGCCGGTCAACTCTCCGGGCAACCGGACCAAGGCGACCACAAATCCCAGCAGCGCCATCAACAGGGAAACCGCCCCCAGGAACAGGCCACTCCCAGACACGCCAAGAGACCCCGCCCGCCCCCGGCACGGAATGGTGCACAGGGCGCGCACCGCCGCCAGGGCCATGCCCGCGCCCAGAAACAGCAAACCGGCGAAAAAAAACGGATTGCGCAAGGTGGGCAGATAATCGCTCAACACCGGCCTGCCAGGGGCCAACAACGGCGCGAGCATCAGCAGCACCGTACCCGACAAGGCGCAAAAAAAACCCATCCCGTCCACCCATCCCAGTCTGGTCCCACCCGCCAGGCTCCACAATGCCCCGGAAAAGGCCAGAAACCACACCGTGGCCGACAAGTTGACATGCAGCACCAAGGCGGTATGGAAAACGCCCTCCAGCCCCGCCAACGCCGCCGACCACCCGGGCATGCGCGCCGCCGCCAGCAAAAGGGCGCACAGCGTCGAAAGGGTGAGGGAGGCCAACCCGAGCATCAGCCAGGCTGTGGCCCTGCGGGCCACATCAGCGGGAATCGGTTCTTCCATGAATGCTAAAAAACACCTTGATGCATGGTCCGCGACAGAAACGGCACCCCGAAAAAGTTGACAAAAGCCACCACAAAGACCGAAATCCCCACCACCCCGCCGACACGGGGGGAGATGTCGAAGGTGGGACGCAGATGCAACGCCAACGTCACCAGCAGCCAGTTGATCAGGGACCAAACCTCCAGGGGATCCCAACTCCAGTACCTGCCCCAGGCGTCCTGGGCCCAGATGGCCCCGGCCACGATCATCAACGTGTCGAACACGAAAGCCAACGCCAGGAATCGATAGCCCACCTCGTCCAGAGTATCGTCCACCGGCAGCGCGGAAAACAAGGGCCGCCCGACCAGGCCGCCCGCCAAGGCCCGGAGCAGAACCACCACCCCCAGGGCCGCAGCCACCAGGGCGGCCCCCAGAAACACCTTGCCGAACCCGATGTGCACATACAGCCAGACGGTATTGTAGGTCGGCGGATACTCCGAATTGAGAGGATCCACCACCAGCAACCACCCCATCAGAATGAACAGGGTGGGCAGCACCACCGAGGCGAGGGTTCGCAGTCCGGGAATCCGCCAGTAGACCACGCCATAAACCAGTGTCAGACTCCAAAGATTGCTGGAAATGATTTCAAACTGGTTGACAAACGGTCCATGTCCCAGCCGTTCCCAACGCAGGCCCAGGGAGAACCCGTGGAGAACCAGGCCCGACAGCATCATGGCCAGGACCGCCCACCCCAGACGCCGGCCCAACAGAGACAGGATCACGGCGCAGGAGCCTGCCAGGACATAAGCGACCAGCCCCAGCCACATCACAGCGAGTTCTTTTTCCATCACCCACTCCGCCCACCCGAACCGGCTTGTGCTACAGCTTGACCGGATTGACCGCAAACTTCCGCCAGAAATGCCAGGAAAGGCTCGTGGCCGCCACCAGGCAGGTCGCCAGCAACCAGGAACGGCTCCATTCGTAAAACACCCGATAGCCCATCCAGGCGCCCAGTTCCACATACTGCAGTTCCCCACCACGGGGCAGGGGAAACCGCTCTCCGGGGAGCAGATCACGGGTCTCCCCCTGGACCGTCACCCGCAGGCGATGTCTGGGAACCGTGGGAAAGATCCCCCCGGTCGCCGCGTTGACCACCGGTTCCTCCATGAGGAGCATGGCCAGCACGGCGATATCGGTTCCCGGAATGGTCCAGGCGTTGCTTTGTTCCCGATAGCGGGGATAGGCGGGGAGATGCACCACCCCTCTGACCGGTCGGTCCCGGCCCGCTTGACGCCAGACAAAGACCGGCGCGAAACCATGATTGGAACTGGTGTAGATCCGATACCCATGGAGCGGCAAAGAGTTCTCCTCGCCCAGCACGGTGCGCCGCCACACCCCCCGATCATCCAGCCAGCGCACCGGATTGCTGGTCTTGCGCCCGCGCCAGTCCGGGCCGTACTCCTTGACGAACCCCTCGTTGGCGAACACCACCCGCTCCAACCGCCCCCCATGCAACCAACCCTTTTCAACACCGGTCAATTCACCCTGGAACGCCTCCCCATGGGCCAACTCCACCCACCCTTTCAGATAGGTCAGCCGTCCCAGACCGGCCAACACCACCATCCCCAACAACGCGACATGAAACACCAGCAACGCGGGCTGGGCGCGAAACGTGGCGTTCGCGACGATGGCCGCCAGGAGGTTCAAGCCCAACAAGGCGAGCGGGAGAGCCAACAGCGCCGTTGGCGTGGCCACTCCCTGGGCCGCCCCGATCGCCCCCGCTCCCAACAACAGCAACAACAGCGGAGTCCATTGCAGGGAGGCCAATGAAATCAGTTTAGGCATTTATGGTGGATTGGCACAGTTTTCGGAACTGTCCCGCATCCAGCTTCGGCCAGTCGACCCATTGCCCGGCGCGCCACTGGAGCCGCAAGCGCCCGCCGTCCAACTGCCACTCTTTTTCCATGTCTTGACCTTCAAGACCGCTCCCTGATAATAAGGTGGTCTATTATAAAGCGCTGTCTGCCCATTGCGTACCTGGATGCCACCCAAACCACCCTCCGCGCCAACGCTGTTCAGGTTCACGAGAAACGCCTTGTTCTTCCAGCCATGGGGCACGGCCACATGACACCAGGTACAACGCATTTTACCAATCTTGTCGGCATGATATCCATGCAGGTTGCTGTCCTTTTCACAACAAAACCCGCTTTGGGTGCTGTTTCTGGTGGCATAGTTACTGTAATTATGACATCTGAAACAAATGCCCGTCGTTTGGCCTGACCCGGTCGAGGTGTCCCAGGTCCCCTTGAGAATGAAATTGTTCGCGGAACCATGGGGTCCCCATGGCTTGCCCGCATTAGGGGTCGAGGTGCCATCGGCGGTGGCCGAACCATGACAATCGGAACAATACATGGTCTGGTTGCCAACGAACCCACCGCTCGACCCGTTCCAGGGGGAGAGCCACAGGTTGGCCATGCCGCCCCGTTCCGCGAGGGTCCGCCCCGTGGGCCAGATCACCGGATGGAAAGAGCGACGGTTGTCGCTGGCATTGCTGGCTTCCTTCTGGTCCGTCCCGGTCAGGGAGTCGTTGGCGTTGGCGGCGAACTCCATGGCCTGATTGGTGTACCTGGTCAAACCATTGGTGCCGCTGGCCGTGCCTCCGGCAAACCCCCCAAGCGCCGGTCGGGTCAGGGTGGTAAACAGCCCATCGTCGGTATAGCCGTAATCCGAGTGGCATTTCAGACAGATCTGGTATTCACGGGTGACATGACTGGCACTGCGCGCCGTGGAGGCCCCGCTCCCCCCATCCCCCTTCTTGACCGTGTAACCCGAAGGCAATGACATGAAAGCGGTATCGGTGTAGGTCGGTTCCACACCCCAGTTCCCCCGCAGGGCGCCGGACGCCAGATTGGAATGCTGCGCCGTGTTCACATGCGGATGGGTGGAGGCGGTGGCGGCCCCGGAGCCGTTGAACGACTGGTTTTTCATCACCCGGTGGGGATTGTGGCAATCCGGACACTCCGCGTGCCGATTCAGCAGATCCCCCTGGCCCAGGGAGAGTTGGGTCTCCTGGAAATCGGCGTTGACGATGTCGTGTTTCTCCGCGTTGCCGGGGGTGGCCTGATCGGCGGTGGTGATGGGCATGCGCCTGTTGCCGGCGGTGGTGAAATCGGTCTTGATGTCGGGCACCGCATTGCTGGCGGATTCCAGAATGCTCTGGGCCACGGGCAGATGACACTGGAAACAGGTCTCCTCCGTGGCCGAGTACCCCCCCTGTTTGGGCGCTGTCGCGCTGTCGGTCCCCTCCCGCAACAGACGGCGGGCGCCTGGCACCGTATGGGTGTCGTGACAGTTGAGACAGGCCATCTGCCACACCTTGGCCCCGGTGGGGAACTCCCGCAGCGCGCCGGCGGAGCCGACACCCGATTTGTAGGTCTCGTTCGCGTCCGTGCTGTTGGCGTGGGCGGATTCCGCCCAGGCGTTCTTGCCCTTGTCGTGACAGGCCAGACAGATGATGTCCGACGTGGCGGAAAAGGTGCTGCCCACCGGAGCCACCTTCTGGAAGCGA
>JADGCR010000123.1 GCA_015228895.1 Magnetococcales bacterium | reverse complement strand
TACATCCGCAAGGATGGCAGTCGTTTTCCGGCGGTGGTGTCGGTCACGGCCTTGCGAGATGTCCAGGATGTCATCATTGGCTATTTGCTGATCGGCACGGACAATACCGCTCGCAAACAGGTCGAGGAAGAGCAGAAGAAGCTGGATCAGCGTCTGCGTGATCAGCAGTTCCTGACGAGATCTCTGATCGAATCCAACATCGACGCGCTGGTGACCTCCGATCCATCCGGGATCATCACGGAAGCCAACAAGCAGATGGAGGCGATCACCGGTTGCACGCGTGACGAATTGATTGGCGCGCCGATCAAGAATTATTTCACCGACCCGGAGCGGGCCGAGGCGGGCATCAATCTGGTGTTGAGCGAAAAAAAACTGATCGATTACGAACTCACCGTGCGCGCCTGGAACGGCATGGAAACACCGGTCTCCCTGCACGCGACCACCATCTACGACCGGAATCGAAACTTGCAGGGCGTGTTTGCCGCCGTGCGCGACATGACCGAACGCAAACGCCTGGATCAGGTGTTGCAAGACAAGAACGCCGAACTGGAGAGCGCCAAGTATGTCGCGGAAAAAGCCAACCGGGCCAAATCGGAATTTCTCGCCACGATGAGCCACGAGATCCGCACGCCGATGAACGGCGTGATCGGCTTGACCCATTTGTGTCTGCAGACGAAATTGACCGGGCAGCAGAGGGACTATCTGCTCAAAGTCAGTGTCAGCGCCAATGTCTTGCTGCAATTGATCAACGACATCCTGGACTTTTCCAAAATTGAGGCTGGCAAGTTGACCATGGAAAATGTCGGATTCACCCTGGATGAAGTTTTGGGTGGCGTGGTGGCCATCTTGAGTGTCAAGAGCCAGGAAAAGGGCCTGGAACTGCTGTTGGATACCAAAAGAAATGTTCCCAATTGTCTGCAAGGGGATTCACACCGCCTTGGGCAGATTTTGATCAATCTGGTCGGCAATGCCATCAAATTCACGAAAAAAGGCGAGGTTTCCATCACGACCACAGTGCTGGAAGAGACGCAAGAGAGCGTATTGCTTCAATTTGTCGTGCGTGATACCGGCATCGGCATGACTGATGAACAAATGAGAAAGCTGTTTCAGGAGTTTTCCCAGGGGGATACCTCCATTACACGGAAATACGGTGGAACCGGATTGGGACTGGCGATCAGCAAACGTCTGGTCGAGATGATGGGGGGCCGGATTGGGGTTGAAAATGAACCCGGGCGAGGCAGTCGTTTCAAGTTCACGGCCCGTTTCAGCACAGTGGATGGCCCGGTGACGGAGCTCCCGATACCCGCAGACAATATTCGTGGATTGCGCATCCTGGTCGTGGATGACAACGAAGGTGCCCGACAAATCATCAGCGGGCATTTGGATGCGTTGACCTGTCATCCGGTTTGTGTCGAAAGCGGCGCAAAGGCTCTGGAAGCGCTCGTCGCAGCCGAGCGGAATGGGGCCGCTTTCGATCTGATTCTGATGGACTGGAAAATGCCCGGCATGAGTGGCATGGAAGCGGCGCAGCGCATCAAAAAGGAGTTGTCGCTGCAAAAAACTCCGGCTATTGTCATGGTGACCGCTTATAGTAATGAGTATATCGTATCTACGGAAGAGGAAAAAAGTCTTCTTGATGGTTTTCTGATGAAACCGGTCAACATCACCTCCTTGTTGGATGTCATCATGATCGTTTTTGGTCATGAGCCGACAAGGCAGAGGATCAGTCATACCAGCAGTCAGCGTGCCAGTTTGGCTGGGGCCAGATTGCTCCTGGCGGAAGACAATGAAATCAACCAGCAGGTGGCGAGAGAGTTGCTGGAACAGGTTGGCATCGAAGTGGTCATCGTCAACAATGGCCAGGAGGCGGTCGACAGGGTGGTGAAAGAGCACTTTGATGTCATCCTGATGGATCTCCAGATGCCGATCATGGATGGTTTGACGGCCACAAGGCGCATTCGGCGGGACAGATGCGCGGCAGAGGTGCCCATTATTGCCATGACGGCCAATGCCATGAATGGCGATCGGGAAAAATGCCTGGATGCAGGCATGAATGACCATATTGCCAAACCTGTAGAACCGGACGAGATGTACACCACGTTGGCCAAATGGCTTCCGAGTCGATCCGGCTTGATCTTCCAACCCGCTGTTTCATCCTCGGCCGGAAGAGGCCCGGGCCAGCAGTTGCCAGTTCCACCCCTTCCAGGCGTTGATCAGGCCAAAGGACTGCGCAATGTGGGCGGCAACACCACACTTTATCGAAATATTCTGCTGAAGTTCACCCGCAATCAAGGAGGGACTTGTCTGGAGATGGAGCGGTGTCTGGCATCCGGAGATCTCGTCGCGTTGGAACATCTCGCCCATGCCTTGAAGGGGGTGTCCGCCACCCTTGGAATCTTGAAATTGGCGGATCTGGCGGGCAGGATCGAAAAACAGACGCGGTTTTCGGAAGGATCGTGGGAGTTGCCGGCCTTGATCGTCACAACAGCCAATGAACTGGCGCGCATCGTATCGACCATCGAAACCACGCTGGTGCAATTGGTCGTCCCCAACACGGAGGATGATCAACCAGGGATCATGATTGACCAGGAAGTGTTGGCGTCCTTGTTTCGGAAGGCGATCGCGCGGCTGATTGCATTTGACTCGGCGGTGGAGAGAGTGGTGGAAGAGATCAAGCCTCTTGCGCACAGTGGAAGCCGTAAAATACGGCTGGAATCCATCAAGGTGGCCCTTGGCGCGTATGATTTTGAGACTTGCCTGTCGCTCTTTCATGCCTGGGCGCAAGAGGAAGGGATTCATCTGGAGGAGTGACCGACCATGATCCATCAGGAAAATACGCCCGACAAGACCGTTCTGATCGTGGATGACGTCTCGGAGAATCTCGATCTCCTGAAAGGGATCCTTGCCCCCTGTTATCGGGTGCAGGTGGCGACCAGTGGACGCCTGGCACTGCGGGTTTCCTTCTCGCCGACCCCCCCGGATTTGATCCTGCTGGATGTGATGATGCCGGAGATGGACGGGTACGAGGTCTGCAGACTGCTCAAGCAGGATGCCCGGACCTGGGATATTCCCATCCTGTTCGTCACCGCCAAATCCGAGGAGGAAAACGAGATCAAGGGGTTTGATCTGGGGGCGGCGGACTATCTGGTCAAGCCCATCAGTCCGTCCGTCGTTTTGGCGCGAGTCAGGACCCATCTGGCCCTGAACGACCAAAGAAAGCTGCTCGCCGATCAAGTGGCCGTGCGAACCGCCCAGCTGATGATCCGGAACATCGAACTGGAAGAGACCCGCCAAGAGGTGATTCGTCAGTTGGGTCGGGCCGCGGAGTATCGGGACAATGAAACCGGCCTGCATGTGATGCGCATGAGCCGGTATGTCCAACTCCTGGCATTGCGCGCGGGCTTGAGCGAGCCGGAAGCGGAGCTGCTGATGCTGGCGGCACCGATGCACGATCTGGGCAAGATTGGTATTCCAGACCACATCCTGCTCAAGCCCGGCAAGCTGACGGGGGAGGAATTTACCGTCATGCAGACCCATTGCGAGATGGGATACCAGATCATTGGCGCACAAAAGACGGCAATTTTGACCCTTGGCGGCTTGATCGCCCTGACCCATCACGAGAAATGGAACGGTTGCGGCTATCCCGGAAAACTTGCCGGTGACGCCATTCCCATCGCAGGTCGCCTGACTGCCATTGGGGATGTGTTCGATGCCTTGACCTCTGTTCGGCCCTACAAGAAAGCCTGGTCGGTCGATGACGCCTTGAGCCTGATTTCCAAAGAAGCCGGAGAACATTTTGATCCTGGGTTGGCGACGATCTTTGTCGGTTCGAAATCCGTCATTGTCGAGATCATGGAACGGTATCAGGAGCGAACCTCATGATCGCGATCACACCAAAGCGTATGGATAGAGGTTAAAATATCATGATGAACCCATCTGAAATTCTGGAATCCACGGAAGGCGGCCTCTTGCTGGTGGACGATCAACCGGAACAAATTGACATCATCAAATCGGCGTTGGAACAGCATTTTGTCGTCAAGGTCGCGATCCAGGGGAAGTTTGTGTCCCAGATATGCCGCAGGGGAGGCATCGATCTGATCCTTCTGGATGTGATGATGCCCGGCATGAGCGGGTATGAGATCTGCCGGCAATTGAAGAACAATCCAGAAACACGCGAGATCCCGGTGATTTTTCTGACCAGCAGGGAGAGCCAGGATGAGGAGGCGGTTGGCTTGAAACTGGGCGCGGTGGATTATATCCGCAAGCCCAGCAGTCCATCCGTCGTGTTGTCCAGGTGCCGCAACACGATTGTCCATCAACGCGTCAAAGTGGCTCTGCGGCAGAAAAACGAGGAGTTGCAACAGGCGCTGCAGGATTCCCGACAAGCCATCAAGATTCGCGAGGATATGGAGCGTATTTCCCGGCATGATCTCAAAGGCCCTCTTGCCACGATCATTGGCTATCCAGAGCTTCTTCTTGAAGCTGACAACCTCACGGCGCAGCAAAGAACCTATATAAAAAGCATGGAAAGAAGCGGTTACACCTTGTTGGAGATGATCAACCGGTCCCTTGATCTTTTCAAGATGGAAAATGGCACTTACACGCTTCAACCTGGAAAAATTGATTTGTTGGCGATTCTGGAACGAATCGTGGGTGATCTTGGCACGCATTCAGGACCGAAGGGGGTCAATGTCTTGATTGAGGACCGGGCTCATCCCGATACGCTTGTCCCATGCCATGTCGTTGGTGAGAAGATGCTGTGCTATTCGCTTTTTTACAACCTGCTTTTGAATGCGATCGAGGCGTCTTGTGATCATGGAACGGTTGGCATTCATTCGACCATCCACGGTGGCTGCGGAATGATCCGCATCACCAATCCGGGGGAAGTTCCGCATGCCATCCGGGAGCATTTTTTTGACAAGTATGTCACCTCTGGCAAAGAGGGTGGTTCGGGCCTGGGAACCTATTCCGCCTGGCTGGCCGTAAAGACCCAAGGCGGTCGGATCGAACTGGACATGAGCCGGTCCGGGGAAACCTCCGTGATTGTGACGTTGCCCTGTTCAACATGAAATCAGGTGAAAAATTTCAATCACACCATCCATGACCATTTTCAGAGAAATTTCAGTGGCATTCAGTTGGTCAAGGCGATAGAATCGTCCAAAATGTAAGGGCGGCGAAAATCGCTCCAAACGGGCCTCTGTCGATGCCGCATTTTTCTTGAAACAGGCATTTTCGAACAGGTTCTAAGACTTAAGGGTTCTGCCTGGGCCACGGAGGCCAGCCCATGAAATTCATCGATCCACGCATCGACTTTGCCTTCAAAAAGATCTTCGGCAGCGAAGATGCCAAAGATATCAGACCAGCTGGATCTGCCACCGTTTCCATGATTGCTGCCATGCTGACCTCCCGATTTCAAAGGGACTGGCAAAGAGCCGGGTAAAAATGGTATGCTGATGGATCAGACAGGGAAATTGATCACAGATAAACGATTTTTTATCGAGGTTGGCAATGCGAATCATCAAACAGGCGTTGACATTTGACGATGTGCTTCTGGTCCCGTCCTACTCCGAGGTGTTGCCCAGCGCCGTGGACATCTCCACCCGTCTGACCCGGACCATCCGCCTCAACATCCCCTTGATCTCCGCCGCCATGGATACCGTGACCGAAGCCAGGTCCGCCATCGTCATGGCCCAGGAAGGAGGGATGGGGATCATCCACAAGAACATGTCCATCAAGGAACAGGCCGCCGAGGTGCGCACCGTGAAACGGTTTGTCTCCGGGCTGGTGCTGGACCCCTGGACCGTGACCCCGGAGGCCACCCTGCAAATGGCCATCGATCTGATGCACAAAAAAAACATCTCCGGCATTCCCGTGACCGAGGAGGATGGCAAGCTCCATGGCATCCTGACCAACCGGGACGTGCGCTTCGCGACCGATCCGACCCAACCCGTCAAGGAGTTGATGACCCCCAGGGAAAAACTGGTCACGGTCCGCCAAGGGGTGGAGATGAGCGAAGCCAAACGGCTGCTGCATCAACATCGCATCGAGAAACTGCTGGTGGTGGATGAGGGGTTTCGCTGCGTGGGACTGATCACCGTCAAGGACATCGAGAAATCCCAGACCAATCCCAACGCCTGCAAGGACGAAACCGGCCGCCTGCGCGTCGGCGCCGCCATCAGCACGGGACGGGACGGACGCAGACGGGCCGAAGCCCTGTTGGAGGCCGAGGCCGACGTGATCGTGGTGGATACCGCCCATGGACACTCCAAGGGGGTGCTGGAGATGGTGAGCTGGATCAAGGAGCAGTATCCCGCCAGCCAGGTGATCGCGGGCAATGTGGCCACCGCGGAAGGAACCAGGGCGCTGATCGCCGCCGGCGCGGACGCGGTCAAGGTGGGCATCGGACCCGGCTCCATCTGCACCACCCGCATCGTGGCCGGGGTGGGCATGCCCCAGATGACCGCCATCACCGATTGCGCCCGGGAAGCGGACAAAACCGATACCCCGATCATCGCGGATGGGGGGATCAAGTTCTCCGGGGAGATCCCCAAGGCCATCGCCGCCGGGGCCTCCAGCGTCATGATGGGCTCCATGTTCGCCGGGGCCGACGAGTCGCCCGGCGAGGTCTTTTTGTACCAGGGGCGCAGTTACAAGACCTATCGGGGCATGGGATCCCTGGAGGCCATGGTCAAGGGATCCAAGGACCGTTATTTCCAGTCCGGGGTGGACACCCGCAAGCTGGTGC
>JADGCR010000122.1 GCA_015228895.1 Magnetococcales bacterium | reverse complement strand
GCCGATATTCGGGTAAAACCCGTTCCGCCGCCGCCGAAGGGGTAGCAGCACGCCAATCGGCCACCAGATCGGCCAGAGTCAGATCCACCTCATGACCAACGGCACTGATTACCGGTACCGGAGAGGCAGCAATGGCCCGCAGCAAAAGCTCACTGTTGAAGGCGGCCAGATCCTCGACGGACCCCCCACCCCGCCCGCAGATGATCACTTCCGCCCGGCCATCCACGATCAGCCGTTCCAGTGCCAGGACGATCTCTTCGGGCGCGCCCTCTCCTTGCACCCTGGCATGGGCCAGAATGAGATGGCAGGAGGGAAAACGACGCTCCAGGGTGCGACTGATGTCGTGCAGGGCCGCCCCGGAGGCGGAGGTGACCACCCCGATGGCGGCGGGCAAAAAGGGAATGGGGCGCTTGCGGGCCTGGTCGAACACCCCTTCGGCGCTCAATCTGGCGTGCAGGAGGCGCATTTTCTCCCGTTCGCCCCCCGCCCCGTCCAGGCGCAACCCCTCGACGATGAGTTGATACTCCCCCCGTGGCGTATAGACCGCGATGCGTCCGGTGACCAGCACCGCGTCCCCGGCCTTGGGCAGGGTGGCGATGCGCGCCCGGTTGCCTCGCCAAACGACCGCCCGGATGCGGGACTGGGTGTCCATCAGGGAAAAATAGATGTGCCCGGATGGATGTATTTTCCAATCGGTGATCTCCCCCCGCACCTGAAGATAGGGAAACCCCTCCTCCAGGATCTCCCGGATCCCCTCGTTGAGTTGGGTGACGGTCAGGCAATGGGCAAGTGACACGGCGACGATCCTCAGTTTCTGACAGGCATCTTCCGGAACTCCACACATATGGCCTGCAAGGATTGTGGCACCGGACCGCGGAGATGCTGAAAACGACACGTTTCGTCCAGAACACGGACATCGTTCCGGCAATCGGCCTCATTGGGGTAACGGATGCACCGACCCGCCCATCGCATCGGCCAGATTCGAGAAATACGTTAATTGTGGCCAGGGCAGGATGCCTGAACGCGCGGAAAAAGTCAACTTCTTTGCCAGCGCGCGGGCTGCGGACGCGGTTTCAAACCTCCGTGGCGAACCCGCTTTCCAACCCCAGGGCGCGCATCCGTTCGGCCTGCATCTCCCCCTCCCCCAGTTTGGAGAGATCCAGGGTGTGCAAAGGGAGTCCGGCGGCCAACAGGTGCTGCCGCAACGCCCCGACACCCCCGCGCAGCGCCACCAGGGCGGCGTCGTCGCGGGCGGCGAGACCTACCCGCAACAGACCATCGCCATGGGACAGACGGGCCTGCACCAGACCCAGACGGGTCATGTTCAACGAAAGCAGCACCGAAACCATCCGCTCCCGACCCGATTTGCGCTCCTGCCGTCTCTTCTCCCGCTCCTCACGCCAGATGGCCTCCCCCAGCCCACCCTCGTGCATCCAGAAAAGACGATACCCCAGCAGCGCCCCCCCATCCTCCTGGGGGGTCACCTGGGGCAGAACATGCTGCAAGGTCAACAGATCACCCAACCGTTGCAGATTCACCCGCGCCCCGGTCAACTCCGCCGCATCCTCCCGACCCGTGACCGGAGCATCGAAACGCAACGAGTCCGCCGCCCGGCGCAACCCGTGCACCGCCTCCAGCACCTCCTGCCGGGTGCCCGTCTCCAGCAGACGCACCAGGGCGCTCACATCCCCCTTGAGCAAACCCTCGAAGGAGACATTGGGCAACGCCTTCTGCAACACCCCGGACAGCGCGTCCCGGCCCGCGACCAGGGCCGCTCCCCTGCCCCCGGCCTGTTTGAGCAGACTGCCCAGCAGATCGGGCGCCCGGATCAGGGTGTTGGTGGCCGACTGGGCCAGTTGGGCCGCCGCCCCGGACTCGCTGCCCACCAGACGCACAGTCACCTCCGGGACCAGACGGGTCACCTCCAGAGTGACCTGCTCCCCGACACGCAACCCCTGTCCACCGGAAAAGGAAAATCCACTGCCATTGGGAAAACGGACGATCCCCTGACCATCCGGGCCCGCCTGGCTGACACGGCCAACCAGGATCTTGCCTTCGATCAATGGGGGGGGGGTAACGGGGGGGGAGGTGGCTGAGGCCGTGTCACCAGGCCCGGAGAGCATGCCGGAAATGATCATGGCCTGTCTTGCCCGATGGTCAGGAGTACTCTTCTTGGTTCCGGCTGATCCGTTTCAACAGACTGACCTCCTCCACCGCCAGACCGGTCTCGGAGACCACCCGTTCCTCGTCCACGCCATTGGCCAGCAGCAGACGGGCCTCCCGATAGGCGTCGGACATGCCGGGTTGCCCGCCGGTATTCTCCGACACCTTGGACAAGGTGCCGCCGGAACCGGGACGCACCAGAAACCGCATGTCGGCCTGGATGCTCTGCAACTCCTTGCGCAACTGCTCCGGAATGGCTTGCAGGGAGGAGTCGAAACGCTCCTCCAGTCCGGCGATCTCCCGGCGCACCACCGCCACATACTCGGAAGGGTCCATGGGCTCCACATCCGGTTCCGACCGGGCGACCTTCAACTCCTCGCGCAGCTTCTGCACCTGCAAAAAGACCAGGGAAACCGCCAGATAGAGCGCCACGAAACACAGCACAACCAACAGATTCCAGATGGTCATGTCAGTCTCCCCAATACCCGGCGCATTTTGGCCCGCATGCGCATGGCGGCCTTGCTGTGCAACTGAGAGATCCGCGATTCGGTCAAACCAAGCACTTCCCCGATTTCACTCATGGTCAACTCTTCGAAATAATACAGACTGACCACCAACCGTTCCTTTTCCGGCAGTGCGGTGATGGCCTCGGACAGGGAATAACGCAATTGATTCAATCCGATGCTGTCTACCGGGTCCACGATGTCCGGATCGGCCAGCATCTCCAGGACATCCCACTCCTCCTCTTCCATGGAGGGGCGCAGATCGTCGAAGGAGAGAATGGAGATGCCACGCACCGCGTCCAGATTGCGGTAGAACTCGTTCAGGGTCATGCCCAGATGGGCCGCCACCTCCTCGTCTTCCACCGGCTTGCCCTGGGCGCCTTCCAGTTGCAGATAGGTCTCCTGGATCTGGGTCGCGGTCTGCCGCACCGCGCGGGGCACCCAGTCCATGGAACGCAATTCATCGATGATGGCCCCGCGAATGCGGAATTCCGCATAGGTCTGGAACTTGATCCCCCGGTGGGGATCGAACTTCGTCACCGCATCGATCAGGCCTAAAATCCCCACCTGGATCAGATCGTCGATATCCACCGACTGGGGCAGCTTGACGGAAATCCGGTTGGCCACATATTTGACGATCGGCGCATATTTCAGAATGACCTCATCGCGGGTCAAACCCTCCCAGGTTTTCCCTTGATCGTTGTCCGCGGGATCCTTGACCACTTCCGGTCTTTTGGACATGGCGGTCCCTCCAATCATGACTCGGACTGCTGCAGAGAATCTTTCAACAGCCTCCTCCAGAAGAAAAGCATGCGACCTTCCTCATGCCGTTTTTCCCGCCACAGACGCAACAGACTTTCCGAGAGCCTGCCAAACGCCTTGGCGGCCAGGGAGTCGGGCAAGGCGGCCGAAAGGGGTCTCTTCAAACGCACCGACTGGGCCAGCTGGGCATCCTCCAGGATGAAACCGACATAGTTCAAACCGACGTTGAGAAACTTGTCCGCCACCTGGGACAGGGTGCGATAGACATCCTTGGCCTCGCTTTCGTCCCGCACCTGGTTGACCACCAGATCGAAATGGGAGGCGCGATGGTTCAGGAACAGCACCTTCATCAGGGCATAGGCGTCCGTCACGCTGGTGGGGTCCGGGGTGGCGACGATCATGATCCGCTCCACCGCCAGGACAAAAAACCGCACGTTCTCGGAAATACCCGCGCCGGTATCCACCAGCACCACATCGAAATCCGCGTTCCAGTTGTCGATGTGGTCCATCAGGGCGAGCTTCTGCTCCTCGGTCAGGTTGGAGAGTCCCGCCACGCCGGAGGCGGCGGGCAGCACCGTGATCCCTTCCGGTCCCACCACCGCCACCTGGTCCAGGGTCAGGTTCCCTTCCAGCACGTCCTGGATGGTGTATTCCGGGGTTTTCATCCCCAGCACCACGTCGATATTGGCCAGTCCCAGGTCCGCGTCGATCAGCAGCACCTTGAGTCCCTGCCGGGCGAACTGAATGGCGAGGTTGACCGTCACCAGGGTCTTGCCCACCCCACCCTTGCCGCTGGTGATGGCCAGGGTGTGGGGAACGCGCCGCTGGGAGAGTTCATTCTGGGGATTCGCAGGAGTGTATGGCCCACCAGCGGGGGCAGTGGCCGTGCGACGCACCAATTCCTTCAATGTGGCTACTTGATTGTCCAGATCCTTAATCATAACTCCCCCGCTGCCCCGCAACCCCGTCATCGGGATCCGCCGGATAAGCACGGATCAAAAAAGTTGGTAACGTCAATGTTACATGCAATACCTGTTCCAAATCATTCCGGCAAAAAGCGTCATTGATCCAAATCCCGTTCTTCCAGAAACCAGCGGGCCATGGTCTTGGGGGACATCCACCCCAGATTCTCCGGCACCCGCTGCCCGTCGGTATACATGGTCAGAGGCAATCCGGCCCGCACCGCCACGTTCAGGATGCCGCCATAGGTCACGGTCTCGTCCAGTTTGGTGAAGATCAGGCCGGTGGGCTTGAGGATGGAGAAACGCCGGAAGATCGCCTGTTGTTCGGTTTCGCGCACATTGGCGGCCATGGTCAGGATCACCTCCCGATCGTCCCCCATGATGGGCAGCAGACCCGCCGTGGTATTGACCTGACGCCGGTTGTAGGGACTCGACCCCACGGTATCCACCAGCACGGAATCGCAACGGTTCAACGAGTGCAGCCCAGCCTTGACCTCCGACAGGGTACGCGCCACCACCAGCCGCACCTGCAACAGCTTGGCATAGGTTTCCAACTGGGCCACGGCCCCCACCCGGAAGGTATCCAGGGTGATCATGCCCACGGAACGTTGACGATTCAGGATCAGGTCCGCCGCGAGTTTGGCCAGGGTGGTGGTTTTGCCAACACCCGTCGGCCCCACCAGGACGATCACCCGGGACTTGCCATCCAAGGGATCGCGGAACTTCAAGGTGCGGGTGAAGGCCACATCCAGACCCCGTTCCTTGCCGGATTGATCCATCATGGCGATCTTGCGGGCGATGGGCTCCTCCACCCCGTGCATCAGCAGCATTCCATAGTGGCGCTTGGCCTGCAAATCCAGGCCGGAGGCGTCGCCGACCACCGGATAATCCGGGGGCAGCTCGCCGATGGAGGTCATCGCGGCCTCCTGAAACGCATCCTGCGGTTCCTGTCTGACGGGAGGCTCCCGCGGGGAAGAGGCGGAACGGGTTCCACCCCCCGGCGCCACGCTGGCGGGTTCGCTCCTGGAACGGGGTTCGGTGTTGCGGGCTTTCGCATCGAAAACCGGTCGCTCCACCGGATCGTCCACCACCGCCGAAAACCGGCCCGTGGGGGGCGCGGGGGGGGCAGAGTGCATCGGCGCCCCGCCCTGGGCCGCCGGACTGGGGCAGGCGGTCACCTCGATCATGGTCTTGCCCAGGGTCAACCCTCCCGCGCCCTTCTCCCGGATGCTGCGGGTGGAGAGAATCACCGCGTCCGCTCCCAACTGCTCCTTGACGATCTGGAGCGCCTCGCGCATGTCCCGCGCCTGAAATTTGGAAATGTTCATGATACGGTCAAATCCTTGACTGTTTTAATGCCGCGCCCCCTTTACGAGAGCGTTACCGTGCCTAACGAATGTACGGGAATGTTGGTGGGGATCTCATTTTGCGACAGCACCGCCAAATGAGGCATCACCGCTTCCGCGGCCTGTTTGAAGAAGGGCCGCGCCCGCGCCCCGGTGATGATCACCGGCTGCTGCACCTGGGAGGCGATCCGATCCACGGAATCCCGGATGCGCACCATCAGCAAACCCGCCGCGCGAGGCGCCAAAGAGAGATAGGAACCATACTCCCCATCCACGATGGCCTCGTTCACCAGATTTTCCGCGTCCGCTCCGAGGATCAACGCGGAGAGACGCCCCTCCTCGTCCAGATAGCGGGTCACCAGGGAGCGGGCGAGGGATTGACGGGTCAACTCCACCAGTTGGGCGGGCTGCTTGACCACCCGGGCATAGTCGGAAATCGTCTCCAGGATCGTGCTCATGTCGCGCACCGAGACCCGTTCCCGCAGCAGGCCCTGCAACACCTTCTGCAAGGTTCCCAGGGTGATCACGTGGGGAATCAGCTCCTCCACCAGCTTGGGCTGGGTCTTGGCGGTCAGATCCAGCAGGTTCTGCACCTCCTGGCGGTTCAGCATCTCGTGGGCGTGGTTGTGAATCAGTTCCGTGATGTGGGTCGCCAGCACCGTGGCCGGATCCACCACGGTATACCCCATCATCTCCGCCCGTTCCCGGTCGTTGGGAGAGATCCACAAAGCGGGCAGCCCGAAAGCGGGTTCCACCGTGGGGGTCCCCTCGATCCGTCCGGTGACGGCGCCGCCCTCCATGGCCAGGAAATGGGCGGTCTTGAGCTCCCCGCGACCCACTTCCACCCCCCGGATCATGAAACCGTATTCACCGGGCCGGTACTGCAGGTTGTCCTTGATGTGGATCGGCGGCACCACGAAGCCCATGTCCCCGGCGAACTGCTTGCGGATGGAACGGATCTTGTCCAGCAGGGTGCCCTGCTGACTCTCATCCACCAGCGAGATCAGCCCATAGCCCACATCCAGGCGCAGCAGGTCCAGGGAGAGAAAGTTCTCGATGGGTTCCTCCACCATGGCGTCCGACTGGGCGCGGATGGTTTCG
>JADGCR010000121.1 GCA_015228895.1 Magnetococcales bacterium | reverse complement strand
GCATTGGCAAAGGCCGCCGAGAGCGGTTGAAGCTGATGTACGTCCTCCCTCATCAGGTCCGGCTCAAGCCGCGCTTCGGTTTCAATGAAACGGTGCGCAAGGTGGCCATGGAAACCGCCCCACGGCGATTTGCGGAGGCGTTGCAGAAGGCGTTGATGGCGCGGTGAGTGTTTTACAGATCGTCCAGCAGTTCCGGCAAATCCCGCGCTCCGTGCAGAACCCGCAGGATCAAGGGTGCTGTGGGAGTCGAGTCGTAAACCGGATGTACGGAAAACCGGTCAGAGACAGGAAGCGCGCAGGAGCAGGGATCAGTTCAAGATGCTCCCATTCGGCGCGCGGATGCTCTTCAAGCAGGATGGTCGCCTGTCGATGGCGACATGGAAAGCGCGGGCGGCACTGGGATGATCGGCCATGATCCAGCAAAAGTCATTGATCAGCGATGATAGGGCACCCCATGCGACAACGTCATGGCGCGGTAGAGTTGCTCGAACAGCAGAACGCGGGCCAGCATGTGGGGATAGGTCATCAGGCCCAGGGAGAGGGTCAGGGAGGCGGATGATTTGATGGCAGGGGGCAGGCCGTCCGGCCCGCCGAGGAGGAAAATGACGGCGTGGTGGCCATCCTGACGCCAGCGCTCCAGGAGTTTGGAAAAATCCGGGGAGGAGAGCATTTTACCGGAGGCGTCCAGGGCCACGGTGAGGGCGTTTTCCGGGATGCGGGCCAAAAGCCGCGCCCCCTCCCGTTCCATGGCCAGATGGGGGGAGAGCCCCTTTTCACGCCGTTCTTCGGCCACCACCTCCAGCCCCACACTGACAAAATGGTTCAGACGGCCCTGATAATCCTCCACCAGTTCCCGGATCGGGGGGGGCATGGTGCGCCCCACGGCCAGGACGGTCCACTTCATTCCTCGACCTGTGGGACCTTCTCCTCCCGTGGGGGTCGGGTCTGGGGACTCCACAGTTTTTCCAGGTTGTAAAACTCCCTGGCCTCCTGACGGAACAGGTGGACCAGAATGTCCCCCAGATCCAGCAACACCCAGGAGCACTCCATCAGACCCTCGATGCCCCGCACCCGGACTTTGTGTTCATGGGCCACCAGGTCCACCTCGCTGGAGAGGGAGGCCACATGGGTGGTGGAGGTGCCGGTGGCGATGATGAAAAAATCCGCGAAGGCGCTGCGACCCGCCAGGTCGATCAACACCACATCCAGGGCCTTCTTGTCGTTCAAACGTTGCACCAACTCGTTGGCCAGGGCGGAATTTTCTGCGGTTATTGCCAAAGCTTTTGCTCCTGATAAATGGCATGCATGGTCAGATATTCGATCACCGGGTCCGGAGTCAAGCCATGCAGTGACTCCCCGGCGCGTAAACGACGGCGCAGCTCCGTGGAGGAGATCTCCAGCAGGGTGACGGGCTGCACGAAAAAACCATAGCGTCCCGTGTTCTGGAAGTCCAACGCCTCGGCCTGTGTCACCTGGAAGCGTCGCAACCACGCCAGGGCCGGGGCGTTGGACGCCTCCCAGGGGTGGCCCGGTCGGGTCAGCAGACAGATATGGGTGTGTTCGATAATCTTCTGCCAGGCGCGCCACAGATGCCATTCATGCAGGAGATCGGACCCGACCAGCAGCACCGGTTCCTCGTCGGGCCAGCGCCGGTGCCACTCGGTGACGGTCTCGATGGTGTAGGAGATGCCGGAGCGGGCGACTTCGATCTCCCATACGTCGAATTCAGGCTGTCCCGCCACGGCCAGACGCACCATCTCCAGGCGTCTGTTGGCCGGCGCCAGCACATCCCGGCCCTTGAAGGGATGCGTCCCCGACGGAATGAGGACCACACGCTCCAGACCCAGAGCCAGCATGGCCTCCCGGGCGGGCCGCAAATGGCCAAAGTGGGGAGGACTGAACGCCCCGCCCAGCAATCCCGTCTTTTTTTTCGCCATCACTGCCGCAGTTGGCCCTCACCCAGCACAATGTACTTCAGGCAGGTCAATCCCTCCAGACCCACCGGGCCACGCACGTGGAGCTTGTCCGTGGAGATGCCCATCTCCGCCCCCAGGCCGAACTGGAAGCCGTCGTTGAAGCGGGTGGAGGCGTTCACCATCACGGCCGAGGAGTCCACCGCGCGCAAGAAGCGCATGGCGCGCGAATGGTCCCGGGTGACGATGGTCTCCGTATGGCGCGAGGAGTGGGCCTCGATGTGGGCCAGGGCCTCGTCCAGGCTCGCCACCACCCGCACCGAGAGAATGGCGGCCAGATGTTCGGTATCCCAGTCCCCGGGGGTGACCGGTGTCACCGGCACCAGACCGTTCAGAAGGGTCCGGGTGCGCTCGCAGCCGCGCAGCTCGCAGCCCGCCGCGTGCAGACGTTTGCCCGCCTGCGGCAGGAACTCGGCGGCCACCGCCTCGTGTACCAGCAGGGTCTCGGTGGCGTTGCAAACCCCGGTGCGTTGCATTTTGCCGTTGAACGTCAGGGCGTCCGCCATTTCCAGGTCCGCGTGGCGGTCCACATAGGTGTGACAGATGCCGTCCAGGTGCTTGATGACCGGGATGCGGGACTCCTCCATCACCCGTCGGATCAGACCCTTGCCCCCACGGGGGATGATGACATCCACATGACGGTCACACTGGAGCAGCGCTCCCACCGCCGCCCGGTCCGGGGTGTCGATGAACTGCACCGCTCCGGCGGGCAGGCCCGCGCTTTGCAGTCCCTGGGCCAGGCAGAGGGCGATGGCGCGGTTGGAGTGCAACGCCTCGGACCCCCCGCGCAGGATCACGGCGTTTCCGGACTTGACGCACAACGCGGCGGCGTCGGCGGTCACGTTGGGGCGGGATTCGTAGATGATGCCGATCACCCCCAACGGCACCCGCATCCGGCCCACCAGCATGCCGTTGGGACGGGGTTTCATTTCGGTGATCTCCCCCACCGGATCTGGCAACGCCGCCACCTCCCGCACTCCGTCGGCCATGGCCTGAATGACCTTGTCCGTCAGACGGAGGCGGTCGATCAGGGCCGGGGCCAGACCATTGACGGTCGCGGCTTCGAGGTCCAGGGCGTTGGCGCTCCGCAGGGCCGGGGTTTCGTCCAGCAACCGTTTGGCCATCACCTCCAGGGCCCGATTGCGGGCGGCGCCGTCCGTGGCCGACAGCATGCGCGCGGCCTGGCGCGCCTGTTGACCGATCCGTTCCATCATGGCCGTTATGTCACTCATGAGCGTACCTCCCGGGTCAAGACCAGATTGTCCCGGTGGATCACCTCCTCGGTGCCGGGATAACCCAAAATGCCCTCGAACTGCCGACTGTGACGCCCGGCGATGCAGCGCAGATCGTGGCTGTTGTAGTTGACGATCCCCTTGGCCAGTTGCCGCCCCTGGGCGTCCTGACAATGGACCACCGCGCCCCGCAGGAACTCTCCTTGCACCGCCGTGATCCCCTTGGCCAACAGGCTCTTGTCATTCAGCAGCAGGGCCGAGGCCGCCCCCGCGTCCAGAATCAACTCTCCCCGTCCCACCCGGGCGTTGACGATCCACCGTTTGCGGGCGGGCAGGGGGTTCTCGTCCCCCAGGAACAGGGTGCCGACGGGTTGACCGGAGAAGACCTCGGAGATGGGATTCTCCCGGAAGCCGCTGGTCAACACCATGCGGCATCCGCTGCGCGCGGCCATGCGCGCCGCCTTGAGCTTGGTGGCCATGCCTCCTTTGCCCACCAGGGAACCCGCGCCTCCCGCCATGGCCTCCACTTCGGCGGTCACCCGCTCCACCAGAGGGATGAAACGGGCCTCAGGGTCGATCCGGGGGTTGCTGGCGTGCAACCCGTCGATGTCCGAGAGCAGGATCAGCAGATCCGCGTCCACCAGATCCGCCACATTGGCCGAAAGGGTGTCGTTGTCGCCGAATTTCAGCTCGTCGGTCATCACCGTGTCGTTTTCGTTGACGATGGGCACCAGACCCAACTCCAGCAGGGTCTTGAGGGTGTCCCGGGCGTTGAGGTAACGACGACGGTTTTCCACGTCGCCCCGGGTGAGCAGGGCCTGGGCCACATACACCCCGCGACTGGCGAAAGCCTCTTCGTAGTGGCGCATCAGCACCCCCTGTCCGGCGGCGGCGGCGGCCTGTTTCTCCTGCACGGAGGCCAGGGGGCGGTTCAGGCGCAGACGGGGTTTGCCCGCGGCCACCGCCCCGGAGGTGACCACCACCACCCGGCGCAGATCCTTGGCCATGAGGCCGACGATCTCTTCCGCCCGGGCGGCGATCCAATCCAGCCGCAACCCTTCACCCCCGCCGGTCAGCAGGTTGGAACCGATCTTGACCACGATGCGGCGGGCCCGGGCCACCTCCCGCCACTCCTGGAGCAAGCGGGAATCCTCATTTGGCCCAGATGCATTCGACCCCATCGTCCGCCTCGTCCTCGTCGTCTTCCGCGTCCTGGTGACGGGAGTGGGCCACACCGCCCCGACCCGCCTTGGTGGGGGCGTCCTCCAGGGGGGCGTAGCGGTGGTCCGGGTCGCGTTGCTCTTTTTCCGCGTTGATCCTCTGGAACAGAGCGTTGGTCAATTCCTCGACCCCCTCGCCGGTGATGGTGGAGATCCAATGGACCGCTTCCACCTCATGTTTGACGGCCTTGCGAAATTTCTTGAAGATCTTTTTGCGTTGGTCCTCGTGAAAGAGGTCGCACTTGTTCAACACGGCCCAGCGGGGTTTGTCGGCCATGGAGGGGGAATAGGCCGCCAGTTCCGCCTCGATCATGCGGAAACGGGTCACCGGATCCAGCTCCTCGTCGGGGGAGGCGTCCACCAGATGGAGCAGCAGGGGGCAGCGTTCGATGTGTTTCAGGAAGGCCCGTCCCAGACCCCGTCCCGTTTCCGCTCCTTCCACCAGGCCGGGAATGTCGGCCATGACGAAACTGGAGTCCATCCCCACCCGCACCACCCCCAGATTGGGTGTCAGGGTGGTGAAGGGGTAGTCGGCGATTTTGGGACGGGCGGCGGAAACCCTGGCCAGCAGACTGGATTTGCCCGCGTTGGGCAGACCGGTCAGACCCACGTCGGCCAGCAGTTTCAACTCCAGCCACACCCAGCGTTCCACGCCGGACTCCCCGGTTTGGAACTGCCGGGGGGAGCGGTTGACCGAACTTTTATAGTGCATGTTGCCCTGTCCGCCACGACCTCCCGGAGCCACGACAAAACGTTGTCCCGGACGCAACAGGTCGCACAGCATGGCGCCGTCGGCGTCATCCCGCACCACGGTGCCCACGGGGACGCGGACCTCCAGAGGGGGCGCGGAGCTGCCGGTGCGGGCCTTGCCCATGCCGTTGACGCCCCGCCTGGCCTTCAGGTGTTGGGTGTAGCGGAAGTCGATCAGGGTGTTGAGGTGGGGATCGGCGATGAAGATCACATCGCCGCCGCGTCCGCCGTCTCCGCCGTCCGGGCCCCCCATGGGGATGAATTTTTCCCGGCGAAAGGTTGCTGCCCCGTCTCCGCCGTCGCCGGAGCGCACGAAGATTTTGACCTCATCCAGAAAACGCATGCCGTCTGTTCTACCCCCGGTTGCACGCCTCTTGACGCCGTTTTTTTCTCTCTCCCCGATTCAGGGGGGAAAGGGGGGATAAAAAACGGTCAAGAGGCAACGACGTGAACAAAACGGCGATTGTTGCGTTCGCCAAACGACACGGTGCCTTCCACGAGGGCGAACAGGGTGAAGTCTCTACCCATGCCCACGCCCTCGCCGGGATAGACCTCGGAGCCCCGTTGCCGGATGAGGATGTTGCCGGGGACCACCTGCTGTCCGCCGTACCGTTTGACGCCCAGACGGCGTCCGATGGAATCGCGACCATTGCGGGTGCTGCCGCCCGCTTTCTTGTGTGCCATGGATCTTCTCCCGCATGCGATAAGGTAAAGTGGGTTACGGTTTGATCGCCGTGACCCGCAATTCCGTCAGGTTTTGCCGATGTCCCAGGAAGCGCCGATAATTTTTGCGCCGTTTCTTCTTGAAAACCAGCACTTTTTTGTCCTTGAACTGTCTCAGGATGGTGCCGGTCACCAGGCTCTGTCCGGCGGCGCTGCCGATTTTGATGCCCTCCTCGGCGGAGACGAGCAGCACGTCGGACAACTCCACCACATCGCCTTCGTCCCCGGGCAATTTTTCCACGCGCAAGACATCATTGACTGCCACTTTATATTGTTTTCCGCCAGTGCGGACCACTGCATACATGTCAACCACTCCTTATTCATTTTTGCCACAGGGGTGAATCGTAAAAGGGACTATTATCACCTCGTGTCGGAAAATGTCAACCCAAAACTCGCAAGCAGCTCCAAAGTTTCGTAGAGGGGCAATCCCACCACCCCGGAATAGGAGCCTTCCACCCGCGCCACCAGAAACGCCCCCAGCCCCTGGATGCCGTACGCCCCGGCTTTGTCCATGGGTTCCCCGGTGGCGATGTAGGCGTTGATCTCGTTGGAGCTCAAGCGTTTGACCTGGACGGTGGAGGTCGTCACCCGCGCCCGTTCCGTCATCGGACGGCCTCCCAGGACCGCGATGCCCGTCAGCACCCGATGCGTTTGACCCGACAGACGGGCGAGCATGCGTCCGGCCTCTTCCGGGTCTTTGGGTTTGCCCATGATCTCCTCCCCCAGGACCACGGCGGTGTCGGCCCCGATGACCAGGTCCGTCCGGGGATGCCATCCCGCCCGGGCCTTGGTGCGGGCCATGCGTTCCACATACTGGAGCGCCTCTTCTCCCGGCAGACGGCTCTCGTCCACATCGCCCGGACACACTTCGGGGTTCAGGCCCACCTGACGCAACAGGGTCAGACGGCGTTCCGAGGCGGAGGCCAGGCGCAAACGGAGCCCCTCCGGTTGCCAGAAAGGGGGTGAGATGGGGGCGTTTTCCCCCGTTTTGGGAAAATTTTCCAAAAACATGCTCCCGAATG
>JADGCR010000120.1 GCA_015228895.1 Magnetococcales bacterium | reverse complement strand
CCCAGGCCCTGATCCGGGCGCCGTCGGTCACGCCCGTCGACGCCGGCTGTCAGGAGATCCTCGCCGCCCGCCTCGCCCGGCTCGGCTTCACCCTCCACCGCCTCCGCTTCGGGCCGGTCCAAAATCTCTACGCCCGTCTCGGCGAGGCCTCGCCCAACCTCTGCCTCGCCGGCCATACCGACGTCGTCCCCCCCGGCCAGGAGGATCTCTGGCGCTCCCCCCCCTTCGCCGGCGAGGTCCACGAAGGGTTCCTGACCGGTCGGGGCGCCTGCGACATGAAGGGGGGCCTGGCGGCCATGGTAGCAGGCGTGGAGCGCTTCCTCGCCGAACGGCCCGGTTTCGCCGCCGAAGGGGTCGGGAGTCTCTCCTTCCTGATCACGGGAGACGAAGAGGGGGAGGCCGTCCACGGCACCCGGGAGGTTCTCTCCTGGCTCGAAGAACGCGGCGAGTCCCTGGATCACTGCCTGGTCGGAGAACCCACCGGCATCACCGACGCCGGAGATTGCCTGAAAAACGGTCGGCGCGGCTCGGTCAACGGCTGGATCACGGTGCGCGGGGTCCCGGGGCATGTGGCCTATCCGCACCAGACACGCAATCCGATACACGCCGCCCTGGCCGCTCTCGACGCCTTGCAGCGCCACCCCCTCGATCAGGGCAACGCCGATTTCGAGCCGAGCGGCTTTCAATGGACGAGCCTCGCCGCCGGGGGGGAGGCGGTCAACGTCACGCCGCTGGAACTGACCGCCCGGTTCAACATCCGCTTCAACACCGAGCAGACCCCGGAAGGTCTGGAGCGGCACGTCCGGGATCATCTCCAGCCTCTCCTGGATGCGGGGTTCGGGGTGGATCTGACGATGCGCGTCTCGGGATTGCCCTTCCGGACCAGACCCGGCGCCTTCCTCGACCGGGTGCGGCAGGCCATCCGCGAGGTCACCGGACGGGAGGCGGCGCTTTCGACCTCCGGGGGCACCTCGGACGCCCGCTTCATCGCCCAGGTCTGTCCGGAAACCCTGGAACTCGGGTTGCCGGCGGTGGGGATGCACCAACTCGACGAGGGGTGCCGGGTCAGTGACCTGGAGGCCCTGGCGGGGATCCAGCATCGGCTGCTGGGGATGCTCTTCCCCCGGGGGAAGAGGGAGAAAACCATCTCCCAGGACCCTGAGCCCGCTCATCATCCAGGGGACCCGGATTTCCATCTGGCACTGGTCGCCATGAGGCGTGCCGCCGAGAAGGCCCAGCGGCAGGCCCGGGAGGCGGGTCTGGAGCCGGTCGTGCGTTATCCGGAACCCGTCGCCAACCCGGCCCCGGAGGCACCGGAACGAACGGGGCACTGAAGCCTTCCCGCTGCCTGCCGACGCTGCACCCGACTCCCGTCCGCGCCGCTGCCGGGCGCGGGCGCTGTCGCGATGGCAACGATCTTCTCGTCGACCATGAAGGCACCCATCGGTCTATCCATTGGTTACCATCACGTCAACACGAGTCGGTATCCCACCCCGGATTCCGTGACAAGGTGTTTCGGCGCATTGGCATCATCTTCGAGCTTGCGCCGCAGATGGGACATATAGACCCGAAGATAATGGATGTTGTCGAGTTGATTCGGCCCCCAGACCTCGCGCAACAGGATGCGATGAGTCAACACACGTCCCGCATTGGCGATCAGAACCCCCAGCAGACGGTATTCGATGGCCGTCAGATGCACCACCTCGCCGCCGCGCGTCACCCGGCGCTCCACAAGGTTCACGGCCACATCGCCGAAACGGATGATGGGAACCTCCCCGGCGGAAAATTGCGCCGAACGACGCCGCAAAGCACGTACCCGAGCCAGCAATTCCGGAATGCCGAAGGGTTTGGTCAGATAATCGTCGGCGCCCGCATCCAGGGCCGCAACCTTCTCGCTCTCCTGAGTGCGCGCCGAAAGGATCAGGATGGGCAGGCTGCTCCAGGTACGCAGATCACGGATCACCTCGACGCCATCCCGATCCGGCAGGCCGAGATCGATGATGACCAGGTCCGGACGACGGGTTCCGGTTTCCATCAGTCCCCGTTCCCCGGTCGCGGCTTCCACCACGGTGTGGCCCTCCGCCTCCAGGGCCACCCGCACGAAGCGACGGATTTGCGGTTCATCCTCGATCATGACAACCCGGCAGGGCGGCGTCTCAGGCATCTTCCGGATCTTCCGGCAACGAGGGTGGATGGCCCAGGGGCAGGGAGACGACGAACCGCGCTCCGCCTCCCGTGCGGTTTTCGGCACGGATCATTCCACCGTGGGCCTCGACGATGGAACGCACGATGGTCAACCCCAATCCGAAACCGGAAACCGGCTTCTCCATTTTACCCCGCGTGAATTTGTCGAAAAGCTTTTTCTCCATGCCGGGGGGAATGCCGGGACCGTCATCCTCCACCGCAATCTCCGCGAACATACCCCGAACTTTGGCGACGATGGTGATGGCGCTGCCGGGCGGGGTGTGACGAGCGGCATTTTCCAGCAAATTGTTGAAAGCCCGCTCCATGAGCCCGGTATCCATCTCGATCAGAGGCATCTCGCCAGGCAGATCGACGCGCACGACATGGCCCGTCAACGAGGGCGCGGAACGCTCCATGGAGAGCCCGATCACCTCTTCCAGGGTCTGCCATTCCCGCTGCAAGACAACCTGGCCCATTTGCATGCGAGCCAGATCCAGGAGGTTGCCGACCATGGTGGTGGTGCGCGCAACCTGATCCCGGATGGCCAGCGCCAGACCGGTGTGGGGTTCGGACAATGGCGGCGACGCCATGAGAATGGCCTCGGCCATCCCGGAAATCACCGTCAGGGGGGTGCGCAGATCGTGGGAAATGGCGGACAACAGGGAATTGCGCAAGCGCTCCGCCTCCATGTTCACCTGGGCGTCCCGGGTCAGGGTGACGTAATGCACCCGTTCCAGGGCGATGGCGATAAGCGTGGCGCTGGTGTCCAACAAATGTTGCTGGTCCGGCGGCAATTCCCACGAGAGGGTTTCGGGAACAAGGGCCAGCACCCCGCACCTCCGGGAGGGAGCCTTGAGCGGGACGTAGAAGGCCGGGGCCGAAGGCAGGGTGTCCGTTCCCGTCCCGGCGTTCTGTCCATGGTCGTGACTCCACTGGGCGATGCCTTCGTCGACCTCGGGCCGGGAGGTGGAATCACCGGCCAGCATCACCCGCCCCTCCTTCCCCGGCAGGAAGACCGCCACCGGCGCATTGAACCCCCGTTTGAAGAAATTCCGGCAGATCTCGACGATCTGCTCCACGCTCAGGGCGCTGGAGAGATCACGCGCCATCTCGTACAACGCCCGCAGGCGCTGCTCGCGTTTTCTGGCGGCGGCAGCCTGGAAACGCAAATCGGCGGTCAACGGTCCCACCACCAGGGCCACGGTCAGCATCACCGCAAACGTCACCAGGTACTGCACGTCATGCACCACGAAGGTGAAACGGGGCGGCACATAGAAGAAATCGAAACAGGCCACGGAGAGAAACGCCCCCATGATCGCCGCCTGCTTTCCCGACCGGACGGCGATGAACACCACCGCCAGCAGGAAGATCATGACGATGTTGGCCTGGTCGAGCACGTCGTGCAGCGGCGCACTGGACGCCGTGACCACTCCGACCGCCAGGACGGCCTCTCCCATGGGTCGCCAGGAAAAGGCCGGGGAGGGCCTGGAGGAGGCGGGCGTCGCCCCACCCCTCTCGTCGTCCTCCCGGGCGATCTGGAGCAGCTCCAGGTCCGGGGCCAGGCGGCCAAGCTTTTCGGCAAAGCCGTGCTGCCAGGGCAGCCGCCGGTAGCGATCCCGTCCCACCAGCAGAGTGCCCAGGTTGTTCTCGCGGGCGTAGCCGATGGCAGCCTCCACCGCATCCGGGGCGGCGAGGCTGGCGGTGTGCGCACCCAACTCCTGGGCCAGCTTCAGCATGTCCAGCACGCGGGCGCGGGCCTGGTCGGGCAGGGACTGCATGAAGGGCGTCTCGATGGCCAGGGCGTGCCAGGGTGCGCCGGTCTGGTTGGAGCGACGGGCGGCACGGCGTACCAGCTTTTCGCTGTCCGGACCCGGTCCCACGCACACCAGCACCGCCTCGCGGGTGGGCCAGACGGTGGAGACGGATTTTTCCCGCCGCCAGGCGCGCACGTCGCCGTCCACCCGATCGGCGGTACGGCGCAGGGCCAGTTCCCGCAGGGCCAACAGGTTGCCCTTGCGGAAGAAGTGCTCCACCGCCCGCTCCGCCTGCCGGGGGATGTAGACCTTGCCCTCCCGCAGGCGCTGCATCAACTCCTCCGGCGGCAGGTCCACCAGCACCATCTCGTCCGCCTGGTCGAGGACGTGGTCCGGAACCCGTTCCCGGACACGGATGCCGGTGATCTGGCCCACCACATCGTTGAGGCTCTCCACATGCTGCACATTGACCGTGGTGTACACATCGAGACCGGCGACCAGCAGCTCCTCGATGTCCTGCCAGCGCTTGGGATGGCGCGATCCCGGGGCATTGGAGTGGGCCAGCTCGTCCACCAGGATCAGGACTGGACGACACGCCAGAGCGGCGTCCAGGTCGAATTCCTCCAGCCGGCGACCCTTGTAGTCGATGACCCGGCGCGGCAGGAGCGTCAGCCCCTCCAGCAGGGCGGCGGTTTCCACCCGACCATGGGTTTCCACCACCCCGACCATGACCTCCTGCCCCTGCTGTCGCAACACCTGCGCGGCGGTGAGCATGGCGAAGGTCTTGCCCACGCCGGGACAGGCCCCGAAGAAGATCTTCAGTCTGCCCCGGTGCGCCTGGGCCGCCTCGTTTTCGAGCCGGGCCAGCAGGGCGTCGGGGTCGGGACGATCGGGATCATGGCTCATGGCGTGAGTTCATGCTTTTCAGGTCCAGATTGAGGGTCAGGACGTTGACCCGGGGTTCACCCAGCACCCCGAAAGTGCGACTTTCGGTGTGCCGCGCCACCAGGTTGGCCAGCGCCTGCTCGGACAAGCCTTGCGCCCGGGCCACCCGGGGAAGCTGCCACCGGGCCGCCGCCGGGCTGATGTGAGGATCGAGGCCGCTGGCCGAGGCGGTGACCAGCTCCACCGGGATGGGGCGGGTCTGTTGCGGATCGCTTTGTTCGAGCGCCGCGATGCGCCCCTTGACCGCCTCCTCCAGGGCGGGGTGCCGCGGCCCCAGGTTGGAGCCGCCGGAGGCAGCGGCATTGTAGGGCACAGGCGCGGTGGCCGAGGGGCGTCCCCAGAACACTCCGGGATCCGAAAAAGGCTGCCCCACCAGCGTCGATCCCACAGGCCTCCCCTGGAACTCCAGGATACTGCCGTTGGCCTGTCGCGGGAAAAGCGTTTGCGCCACCCCCGTGACCAGGGCCGGATAGACGATGCCGGTCAGGAGGGTCATCAACCCCAGCATAACCAGGGCAGGTTTAAGTTCCTTGATCATGTCGTTTCCTCACGCCAGATGAAAAGCGACCAGCAGCAGGTCGATGGCCTTGATGCCGATGAAAGGGACGATCAACCCGCCCACGCCATAGATCAGCAGATTGCGTCTGAGCAGGGCGGCGGCACCCACCGCCCGGTAGGCCACACCCTTCAGTGCCAAAGGGATCAGGACGACGATGATCAGGGCGTTGAAGATCACCGCCGACAGGATGGCCGAGGCCGGGGTGGCCAGCCCCATGACGTTGAAAACCTCCAGAGCCGGATAAGTGGCGGCAAAGGCCGCCGGGATGATGGCGAAATACTTGGCCACGTCGTTGGCGATGGAAAAGGTGGTCAGTGCGCCACGGGTCATCAACATCTGCTTGCCGGTCTCCACCACCTCGATGAGCTTGGTGGGATTGGAGTCCAAATCCACCATGTTGCCCGCTTCCTTGGCGGCCTGGGTACCGGTGTTCATGGCCACGGCCACGTCCGCCTGGGCCAGGGCCGGGGCGTCGTTGGTGCCGTCGCCGGTCATGGCCACCAGCCGACCCTCCTTCTGATAGTGGCGGATCAGCTTGAGCTTGGCCTCCGGGGTGGCCTCGGCGAGGAAGTCGTCCACCCCCGCCTCGGCGGCGATGGCGGCGGCGGTCAGGCGGTTGTCGCCGGTGATCATCACCGTCTTGATGCCCATGCGCCGCAGTTCGGCGAAACGCTCCTTGATGCCGCCCTTGACGATGTCCTTCAACTCCACCACCCCCAGAGGACGGTTCCCTTCCGCCACCACCAGGGGGGTCGAGCCCCGGCGGGCGAGCTCTTCCACGCTCCGTTGCAGGGCGGGGGACCAGCCCCCCCCCTGGGCTTCCACATGACGGCGCACCGCTTCCGCCGCCCCCTTGCGGATGCTCCGACCCTGCCAGTCGATGCCGCTCATACGGGTCTGGGCGGTGAAATGGATGAAGGATGCCCCCTCCGGGTGAAGATCCCGCCCCCGCTGATGCAGCCACTCCTTGGCCAGGGAGACGATGGAACGCCCTTCCGGGGTTTCATCGGCCAGGGAGGCGAGAAGCGCCGCACCGGCCAATTCCCGTTCGCCCACCCCGGAGGCCGGAACGAAGGCGGCGGCCTGACGATTGCCCAGGGTGATGGTGCCGGTCTTGTCCAACAACAGCACATCCACATCCCCGGCAGCTTCCACCGCCTTGCCGGAGGTGGCCAACACATTTTTTTCCATCATGCGGCTCATGCCCGCCACACCGATGGCCGACAGCAGGCCGCCGATGGTGGTGGGAATCAGACAGACCAGAAGCGCCGTCAACACCGTGACCGTCACCGGCGCACCCGCCTGGGCGGTCTCCACGCCGTAGATCGAAAAGGGGAGCAGGGTGACGGTGGCCAGCAGAAAAACCAGGGTCAGCATCACCAACAAGATGGTCAAGGCGATCTCGTTGGGGGTTTTTTGCCGTTTGGCTCCTTCCACCATACCGATCATGCGATCCAGGAAGGTTTCTCCCGGATTGACCGTGATCCGCACCACCA
>JADGCR010000011.1 GCA_015228895.1 Magnetococcales bacterium | reverse complement strand
AATTTCGATGTCGGCTTCATTGATCTGCAAGGGTTGCACCAGGAGAATGCGTGTGCAATCGGGGCCGAGCAGGTCACGGACCGTTTGGGCGATCCTGGTTCGGGTCTCCTCCGGTTGGGAAGCGGGGTCCACCGGGATGGATGAGTTTTTTCTTTTCATTTCATAAGACTCCAGCCCTTCAATGCCGGTTCCGGATGCGGTGTGGCCAAGCGTGTGCGGACAAAAAGGGGGGTATTCTGCAAATGGCAAGCAGCATCAGGAAAACTTTGCATGTAATGACATTTCTCCAGTATACATCGTGCCAAGAGGGCGGGATGTTTTCTTGACTGCTAAAAAGGCCAAAAAAATCGGATCGGATTGAATTGGCTCTGGCCGTGAACCAAGTTTGTGCGATAATTTTATGGTTCATGACAAGGTATTGCAAGCGTTTTTCCGTGCAGGCCCGTTTCTGGCGAAAAAGCGTTGGTTCGGGCGGTCCGCCCGCGGGAGGGCGGGCTGCATGGGTTTGTCCCGTCAGAAGGGGCCGGAGGGTGCCGTCTGATCTCAACTTCCCCAACTTTGGAGAGCGCCTCATGGAGTTTCAAGCCGTTCTGTTCGATTTTGACGGTGTGCTGGGCAACACCATGGATGACAATTATCGGGCGTGGTCGCGGGCTTGCGGTGAATTCGCCATCCCTCTGGATCGCCATGACTATTTTTTGCTGGAGGGGTTGTCGGTGCATGCCGTGGCCAGGACGGTTCTGGCGCGGCATGGCCAGGATCCCGCTCTGGTGGCGCGCCTTTCGGCCCTGAAGGAGCGGTATTATCTTGAAAACAATCAATTCCATTTTTATCCCGGCGCCTTGGAACTTGTCTCCATGTTGGGGAGCACCCATCGGTTGGGGCTGGTGAGCGGGAGCGGAAGGGAACGGTTGCGTCGTACCGCGGGGGAGGATTTTCTCGCCGGTTTCCAGGTGGTGGTGACAGGGGACAGGGTCGAACGGTGCAAACCAGACCCGGAACCTTATCTGCTGGCCGCCCGGTTGTTGGGCATCGATCCCCCGCTCTGTCTGGTGGTGGAAAACGCCCCTCTGGGGATACGGTCGGCCAAGTCGGCCGGCATGTCCTGCATCGGGGTCTGTTCCACCCTGACCGCAGAGCATCTGAGTGGGGCGGACAGGGTGGTCCCCGATTTGCGGGGGGTGGCGGACCTGGTGCTCAAACCAGAATGTATCGCATGGCCAGGAGAGTCAGCAGGAGACCAAGGAGCCGTTTCAACCATTTCTGGGAGATGAACTTCTGGCACCTCGCGCCCAGATACATCCCTCCCACGCCACCCAGGCCGAACAGGGCGCCCAACGCCCAATCCGGATGGGTTGGCAATCCGGGGGGCGCCGGCAGCAGGCTGTACAGGATCACCCCCGCCATGGAGGTCAACAGGGTTGCTCCCAGAGCCGCTCCGGCGATGGTATGCATCGGCAGTCGGAAGAAGGTGACGCAGAATGGGGCGATGATCGCGCCCCCACCGATGCCGTAAATTCCACCCACCACCCCTACCACCAGCGCCAGCAGGAACATGCCGAGGGTCCGGAAGCGGATCGTTTCGCCACGGAATTCGTATTCGACCCGGGTTGGGGAGAAGTGGCGTATCCGGATGACCGCGTTGCCGGGCGTGGTTTGCGGCTCTGTGCGGAGCACCGGACCGGTGTTCCAGGGACGGTACGACCCCAGCAGACGCAGGCCCGGGTAGAGCAGAACGCACCCCACGAACAGTTGGAACGGTTTGGGGTCGGAGAGGTGGAACACGCGCAGATAATATCCGATGCCGATGCCCGGCAGGGTCCCGGCGCCAATGATCCAGGTCAGGGGCCAGGCCATGCGTCCTTCCTGGATGTAGCGCCAGAGTCCGCCGGGGATGGCGATGAGATTGAACACCAGGTTGGTGGAACTGACGGCGGGGGTCGTGAAGTGCAGCACGCTCATCTGAAACGGCAGCAGCAGGAATGCCCCGGAGATGCCAACCATCGAGCTGAAGAACGAAACCACGAACGCCACCAGAGGGGGCAGCAGAACCCAGGTCTGCACCCCGGATATCGGGAAGGAAACGGTCATCCAGTCTGGCATGGAGAGTCTCCATCAGGGTTGGCGGGGATTTTTTTTCGTAAGCACCATGCATGCCATGATGGTGACTTCGTGGTCAATGCTTAACCGCGTCCGTTGGCCAATGACGGTCGTTCCAGGTGAACACGGCCTCGGTCGCATGGCAGGGCAGTCGTGAAGCTTTGGCCCTTGGCATGCCAGAAACCGTGTCCTTGCTGCGGGTCGCCGGGATGCGAGTGTGTGAAAACAGCGCACGAGGTGTGGCAAATGACACGGCAGGCTTGGGAGATTCCATGGCAACTGATTGATATTGATAGATCTTCTTGCGGGCATCCCTTTTGCAATTGCCCTTTGGCTCGTGTCTTTTTGATGGACACCATTCAATGCGAGGAGAGAACCATCATGTCCAAAAGAGTTGCCTGCCTGTCCCTGGCGCTGCTGTGCGCGCTTCCGGTCTCTTTGGTATCCGGGGGCGCCTGGGCGGAGAGTGCCGGAGGCGCCTCCGACAATGGCTCCAAGGCGGGCGATGCCACCGGGATCGTTCTGCAGGAGGTGGTGGTCAGCGCGCCGCGCATCGAGGAATCGACTCTGTTGCAGGGCTCCACCCTGGAGAGACCCGCTCTGGTGCCCATGCGGGCGGCCACCAGCGACGCGGCCACCCTCCTCAAAAGCATTCCAGGCGTCAGTTTCTACGGTGCCGGTGGCGTCTCCAGTCTGCCGGTTGTACATGGTTTGGGGGATGACCGCCTGCGAACGCAGGTGGATGGCATGAACCTGATTTCCGCCTGTTCCAATCATATGAATCCGCCCCTCTCCTACATGGATCCAAATCAGGTCGGCAGTGTCAAGGTGTTCGCCGGTATCACACCGGTGAGCGTAGGTGGCGACAGCATCGGTGGAACGATCCAGGTGACTTCTCCGGCCCCGGAGTTTGCCAGGGCAGGTGCCGGATGGTTGTTCAAGGGGCAGGGGGGCACCTTCTATCGCAGCAATGGGAATGCGCTGGGAGGCCATCTCGCGGCGACGATCGCCGGAGAGAAACTCAGTCTGAACTATCATGGTGCAACCGCCCAGGCTCAAAATCACAAGGCCGCGAAACCTTTCAAATCTGCCGGATTGGCGGCGATGGATCGTGGCTGGCTGGCCGGAGACGAGGTCGGATCTTCCAGTTACAAATCAGCAAATCACGCGCTTGGGCTGGCTGTGCGGCAAGCCAATCATCTGGTGGAACTGAAACTGGGTTTCCAGGAGATCCCGGATCAGGGGTTTCCGAACCAGCGCATGGATATGACCATGAATGAAAGTGTGCATGGCAATCTGCATTATGAGGGAAAATATCGTTGGGGAAGGCTGGATGCCCGCGTCTATGATGAACATACGCGTCACAGGATGGATTTCGCCGACGACAAACAATTTTATTATGGCAGCGCGGCGACCGTTCTGTCCCCCGGCATGCCCATGAACACGGATGGCAAGAACCTGGGAGCGGAACTCAAGGGAGAGATCATTCTTTCGGAGCGCGATCTTCTGAGATTGGGAGTCGAGGGGCAACGGTACCGATTGAACGACTGGTGGCCACCATCACCGTCGGTATTGCCCGCCGGTTATACCTTTGGGGGGATGGCGCCGAATACGTTCTGGAACATCAACGATGGCCAACGGGATCGTGTGGGTCTCTTCGCCGAATGGGAAGCGCGTTGGAATCCACAATGGGTCAGCCAACTGGGAGTTCGCAGCGATACGGTGATGATGGATACAGGTACGGTGCAGGGTTATAACAACTTGCAGGCCGGGATGGGCGTGTACGGTGACCCGGCGATCCCCACCAGCGTACCAGGAAAGTTCAACGCGGCGGACCGTCAGCGCACGGACAACACTCTGGATTTGACCGCGCTGCTGCGCTATGTCCCTGGAACCATGTTGACCTTCGAGACCGGCTATGCCAGGAAATCGCGTTCACCCAACCTTTACGAGCGTTATGCGTGGTCTCCAAGCAGTATGATCATGGAAATGATCAATCTCGCCGGAGATGGAAATTATTATATGGGCAATCTTGATCTGAAGCCGGAAGTGGCCAACACCCTCAGCGCAACCGCCGATTGGCATGCGGACTCCGGGGAACGATGGGGCGTGAAAGTGACGCCCTATTTCACCCATATTCAGGATTATATCGATGTGCGGCGCTGCCCCACAGGGGTTTGCACCAACCCGAACGGCACCCCGGCGGCGTCCGGGGGCGCTGTTGGCCAAGCCCTGACCGCCACCAGCGGTTTTGTCTACCTGCAATACGCGAATCAATCCGCCCAACTCTATGGCCTGGATCTCTCTGGCCACGCTTTGCTCGTTGACACTCCTGATCTTGGCAAACTGACTGGAAACGTGGCGTTGAATTATCTCGTTGGCGAAAACCGGACAACCGGAGATCATCTTTACAATATCATGCCGTTGAACGGAAAGCTGGCGTTGACTCAGCGGAAAGGAAAATGGACGAATACCATTGAGGAACAATGGGTCGCTCCAAAGGAGCAGGTTTCCCGGACCCGCAACGAGGTCAAAACCGGTGGTTACGGACTGCTCAATCTGCGCAGCAGTTACGAGTGGGAACAGGTGCGACTGGACCTCGGTGTGGAAAATGTTTTGGATCAGTTCTATCATCTGCCCTTGGGTGGGGCTTATGTGGGGCAGGGGGCGACCATGTCGGGTGGGGCGGTTCCCTGGGGCACTCCGGTTCCCGGCATGGGCCGTTCCGTCTTTGCCGGTATCAGCGTGAAGTTCTGACGATCCGCCGGTGAACTCCGACCGATCCCTCGGTTGACAATCGGGTGGGGCTGTCCCTATGCTGCGACGTGATCCAGGGCGGTCATCACGTCACTGTTGCATGTTCTCCCGCTGTCGATGCGAGTCGGCAGCGGGGGGTACTCATTTTTCCCGTTGGCAACCGTCTTCCCTGACGGCATCAGGTATCTGATCGTGTTGAATGGCCTTTCACCCCAGTGTCGTCTCCCGTCATGGTGATGCGTGTCAATCCGGGGAGGGGGGTGTGGTTCCCGGTGGGTTTTTCGTTCCTGCTGCACGCGGGGCTGGTGATTTTTTTGTTGCTCCGGCCATCCGTCGCGATCCGGCAGAACCGGAGCATGGTATCGTTCGAGATGGTTTCTGTGCCAACCCCCCCTGCGCCATCTCCCGCGTCGCCTCCTGCGCCTGCTCCGGTGGTCGAGGCTCCTGTGGAGCCCCCCAAACCGTTGCCACCCTCTCCTGTGGAAACGGTCGTGCCGCCATCCGGCAAAAAACCGGTTCCGGCGCGTCAGCCGGTCAAGCCGCGCCGGGAGAGCGTACCCCGTCCGGTGTCGGCTGCCCCCGCGCCCCCGGTGGCGCCCCCGGTGGCCGCGCCCCCGGTGGAGAAGCAGGCCGGGTCATCCGACGTGTTCGCCCCTCCACCGGCTGTTCCGGCCCCTCTGGAGGAGACCGATCGGCCCCCGGACGTGCGGGCCGCCTACGCGAGCAATCCCCCGCCTGACTATCCGTCCTTCTCCCGTCGCATGGGTCACGAGGGGACGGTGTTGTTGACGGTGACGGTGACGGCAGAGGGTCTCGTGGCCCAGGTGGAAATCAGGAGTGGTTCCGGGTTTGAAGCCCTGGACCGGGCGGCGCAAGCGGCGGTGGCGCGCTGGCATTTTCTCCCGGCCCGGCGCAATGGTCATCCGGTCGCGGCGATCGTCACGGTGCCGGTCCGTTTTCGCTTGCAAACGGAATAATCCATTTTTTCAGGAGACCGATGTGGAAGGTGCCGTGTCTTGGATGGCTTGGTGGATCGACTCGGATGGGGTGGTCAAAGCCATTTTCGTCATTCTGCTCGCCCTGTCGGTCAGTGGATGGGCGATCATTTTGCACAAATGGATGCACCTCAACCGTCTGCTGGGAACAGAGAGGCGGTTGCGGGACGCGTTGGAGCGGGAACAACCCGTGGAACTGGCCGCCTCCCTGCTGGGTGAGGTTGTGGCGCTCGCCCGGGTTCACCCGGAGACCCATTGGGAGGCCCGCATGGCGCACACGCTGCGTGAACAGCGGGTGAATCTGGAGAGCGGGTTGACTTTTCTGGCCTCCATCGGGGTCTCCACGCCGTTTATCGGGTTGCTGGGGACGGTATGGGGGATCATGCATGCCTTGGCGGGCTTGGGTCACAACGCCTCGCTCTCGCTGGATCTGGTGGCCGGTCCGGTGGCCGAGGCCCTGGTGGCAACCGCCGCCGGTCTGTTCGCCGCGATTCCGGCTGCCGTTGGGTACAACCTGCTGGTACGGCGTTTGCGGCGGCTGATGACCATGGCGGAAGGCAACCTGCTGCGACTGCTGGTCCAGAAAACGGAGCGGCGGCCATGAGCGGCGGACTGTTGGATCACGACGAGGAAGACCGCCCCCTGGCGGAAATCAATGTCACCCCCCTGGTGGATGTGATGCTGGTGCTGCTGGTGATTTTCATCATTCTCGCACCCGCCATGGCCAATTCGTTGCAGGTCAACCTGCCACGGGCCAGCGGGGAGCGTGCCTTGTCAACCACCCCGTTGACGGTCACCCTGCGCCCGGACGGTTCCACACTGCTTGGCGAGGAACCGCTGGATGCGACCGCCCTGGGGGAGCGACTGCGCGCGGCCAGTCTGCGTGACCCGGAAATGCTGCTGCGCATCGACGGGGATGGGGCCACCCCATATCAACAGGTCGCCCGGTTGCTTTCGTTGGCGCAAAGCAACGGCATCCGCAAGATCGCGTTTACCACCCTGGCGCCATAGAGGTGGTGAGTCGTTTCACGGTCAGCGGGGTGATTGGCCGGCATGCAGTCCGGTCTGGAGGTGGTTGCCGGTGGACAAGCCGCCGACGATCCCCTTGCGAGGAAGAGTGGCTTTTTGAACTTGACAACCCCCGTGAGCATCCCATAACCTGTTCGCCATCCCTTTCTGGGTGGTTCGAGGTTTCCCAACCTTGGAACTGAAACGGGAAATCCGGTCAGCCGCTGTTCGGCGATTCCGGTGCTGCCCCCGCAACGGTAGGCGCGTCAACGGTCCACGATCAATGCCACTGGCCATACGGCCGGGAAGGCGGTGGATTCCGGGTCTCTCAGCCAGGAGAAACCCGCGCGCAAGCCCGGAGACCGGCCCAGGGAATGGCCTGTGTGTGCTGCGGAGGGCGGCATGAGCGAGCGCCGGGATGATGTGCGCCCTCGGCCCGATCATCCGTTGCCACCTCATTCCTTGGTTTTTTTGCTCCCCCTTTTCTCCTCCGCGCGTTTTGGTCAAGGGATTTCCGGCGTGCCATGTCCGGTGGCGCGTTCCCGTCAGCGTACCCATGAGGAGAAAACACCATGCGCCTTGCATCCGACATCATCGTTTCCATCCAGGTTCGGCAGGTCAACTTCACGGCACGCTTCATTCCGGGGTGTCGCGCTCCGGGGATGATGCGGAACGCCCCCGCCATGCCGTCCCGTTGACGGGGGGCTCGATGCATATCATGGAAGGATTTCTGCCTGTGGCGCACGCCGCGGGATGGTTTGTCGTTTCCGCGCCTTTCGTCCTGGCCGGGGGGATCAGGTTGAAACGCGTCGTCGCTGAACGGCCCCGGGCCAAGATGATGCTGGCCGCCGTCGGGGCCTTCACCTTCGTGATGTCGGCGCTGAAGATGCCCAGCATCACCGGTTCCAGTTCCCATCCCACTGGCGTGGGCTTCGGTGCCGTGGTGTTCGGCCCGGCGGTGATGTCGCTTCTTGGCACCATCGTGCTGCTGTTCCAGGCGCTGCTGCTGGCCCACGGCGGGCTGACCACGCTGGGGGCCAACGTGTTCTCCATGGCCATTGTCGGCCCCTGGGTGAGTTGGACGGTGTGGCGTCTGGCCGACAGGTTGGGCCTCTCCGTCGCCGTGGCGGTATTTCTGGCGGCCGCTTTGGGGGATCTGGCCACCTATGTCACCACCTCGGTGCAGCTGGCTTTGGCCTATCCCGACGTGACCTCAGGCGTTCCCGGCGCCATCGTCAAATTCGGCGGCATCTTCGCCGTCACCCAAATACCCCTCGCGATCGTCGAGGGGTTGCTGACCGTCGTGATCATGAACGCCCTGTCAGGCCGCGCCGGCGAGGCCGATGAACTCCAGGTGCTGCGCGGGGAGGTGAAATGATGGCCATGAATCGTTCCATCGGGTTGATCGCGATGGCCGGCGCCATCATCGTCGCGCCGTTGCTGCTGCCGGGCGTGGGGGGAGGGGGGTTCGAGGGAACGGATGATCGGGCCACGGAGGCGATCGCCGCTGTCAGTCCCGGCCATCGGCCGTGGTTCCGTCCGTTGTGGGAACCCCCCGGCGACGCAGTGGAAAGCCTGCTGTTCACCCTGCAGGCCGCCTTGGGAGCGGGGGTGATCGGCTATGTCCTCGGACGCCGCCGCAGGTTGCCCCCGCCAGGTGGCGATGATGTCACCGATCGATAGGGCGGCCCATCTGAACCGCTGGCGGCACCGTTCGCTGACCGAAAAGGCGCTGCTGACCTTCGGCATGCTGTCGCTCGCCATGGTGTCGCCCCCCTGTCCGACGGCACCCATCGTGGCGGTGGTGATGACGGCGGCGGCTTTGGCCGGGGCGAGGGTGCCGGTGAGGGTCTGGCTGGCGTGCGCGCTCGGACCCGCCGGGTTTCTGTTGGTGGGGGGGATCTCCCTGGCGGTGCAGGTGGATGCTGGTGGCATCGGCCTGACGCCCATGGGTTTGACCGTTGCGGCGCAGAGGATTGTCCGCTCCCTGGCGGCAGTCGCATGCCTGCTGTTTCTCGCCCTGACCACGCCGACCACCGACCTGTTGGCCGGCTTGCGTCGTCTGGGCGTGCCAGCGGAACTCGTCGAGATCGCCTTGTTGATGTACCGCTTCCTTTTCCTGCTGGCCGATGTCGCCCTGGCCATGGATGCCGCCCAGGCCGCCCGGCTCGGCCATTCGACCAGACGGCGACGTTTGCGCTCCCTTGGCCGGTTGGTGGCCAACCTGTTGCCGCGTGCCTTGGACCGGGCGCGACGAATGGAAACCGGACTGGCGGCGCGGGGGTGGCAAGGGGAGATGCGGGTGTCATCCCTTGCCGCGTCTCCCTCCCTTCCGGCATGCGTCCTGATCCTGGTTGTGGAACTGTCGATCGCCACCGTCGGGGTTTGGCTGGCATGACGATCCTGGAGGCGGATGCCCTGACCCATCTCTTTCCCGGCGGCATTCCGGCGCTCTCCGGGTTGGACCTGACCATCCGGCGTGGTCGCCGTCTTGCCATTCTGGGGCCGAACGGGGCAGGCAAGACCACGCTGCTCCTGCATCTCAATGGCACCTTGCGGCCCGCCTCCGGACGGGTGCTGCTGGATGGCGAACCGGTGGGATATTCCCGTGCCGCCCTGACGGATTGGCGTCGTCGGGTCGGTCTGGTGTTGCAGGACCCCGACGATCAACTGTTTGCCCCTTCGGTGTTCGAGGATGTCGCGTTCGGTCCCCTGAACCTGGGCCTTGACGATGCCGGGGCGCGGGAGCGGGTCATCGACGCCCTCACCGCCCTGCAGATCATCGAACTTGCCGAACGTCCGACGCACATGCTCTCCGGTGGCCAAAAAAAACGGGTCGCCATCGCCGGAGCGGTCGCCATGCGGCCCGAAGTCCTGTTGCTGGACGAGCCGACCGCCGGGCTGGACCATCGCGCCTCGATCCATCTGCTCGCGCTTCTGGGCAAGCTTTCGGAGATGGGAACCACCTTGGTGTTCACGACCCACGATGTGGAACTCGCCTATGGGTTTGCCAATGAGGTCGCCCTGTTCAACGGCGGTCAGGTGGTTGCCCATGGCCTGAGCGAAAACGTGCTGGCCAACAGGGAAACGCTTGGCGTCGCGCATCTGGAACCACCGCTGCTGTTGCAATTCGCCATGCAGGCCCGCGCCCTCGGCTGGCTGGACAGCGAAGCTCCCCTGCCACGCACGCCGCAGGAGATGCTCGACCTGATGACGAGACCAGACGCCCAAACCGGTGGTCAGGCCGTCATGCCACCCATTGCGAGCACCCTGCCCGCGTGAAACGGCGAGGAGCCGGGTTTTCATGAGATCAGAAAAACGATGCACCGTATCTTCTCATCCCGACGTTCGCGGTACATTTTGATAACAGTATGATCTATTTGTAAAAATTTTAAATTTTCCTGGTCTGGTGGATTTTTTGGTTCACCCGTTTTTTGTGGCGCGCACGCTTACCTGTAAAAAATTCGTTTAAAATCAATGTATTTTATATGTGTCTGTGTCGTGGTTCGATGTTTGCGATAGTCAGTTGTTCATTCCTCGGTAATGTGTATCCGATGGTGAATGGTTTTGATGGACCTACAGAAACCGCGCCAATTTTTTCGATGGATCCACAAAGGTGATGAATTGATCTGTACGCAGGGTTGATTGTTTCTTTGATGGAGGGAGTATGCTGTTTGATTTGACTTCAGTAATCAGAGACGCCGTTGATGAAACGGTAGCCTCTTTTTTCACGTTTGATGTCGGGGTCAAGGCCGGACCATCCATCACCAAACCGGAAGATCAGCCCTATAAGCCGCCTCAGGCCGATGTCACCGCGATCGTCGGTTTTAGTGGATTCCTGGAAGGTGGCGTCCACCTGTCGGCGCCATTACATGCGGCGATCGGTCTGGCCTCCGCATTTTCCGGTGAACCGTTGGAATCGTTTGATGACATCGCCAAGGATGCGATTGGTGAATTGGCCAACATCGTTGCCGGCACGGTCAAAAGCCGCATCCATGACGACAAGATCTTTTTGACGCCGCCACAGGTTGTCACTGGAAAGAATCATGAAATCTCCTATACAAAAACCCTGAACAGTACCAAATGTTATTTCAGGACCACCAGCGGCCCGTTTCTTCTGGAAGTTTTTTACAGGAACTGAATGGATTCGAAGAGCCGGAACGCTTGCTTCAGCAACCATCGGGAAGGTTTTTATGGCGATGTCAATGGATACCATCTCCTGCTCCAGCAACGCATTGCGTCAGCCATCAGAATTTGCGTTTTGTCGATGCGAGGTGCAAACGACGCACACATTGCCTGAAAGTTGGTCTGGCTCCTTTCCCGCGAAGCCCTCGCTTCCGGGCATCGCCACGGCATTTCTGAACGGTCTGGCATCCATGGCCTCGTTGTTGACCCGTGGATCAGGAGGTTCCAACGGGACCGGTCCGGACGAACGGGATGATTCGAATCGTCGGATGCTTCTGCGTCTGAATGGTTATGAGGTGCATATTCTGGGGCGCGGTGTTCCAACGGATAGCAGGGAGATTGCAACGTGGGAGCCGCTCCTGAACGACATATCGACCTTGATGTTTCGTCCTTGTCCGGTCTCCGTTGCCGACACTGCGGATGCCTCCCGATTGTTTCTGGACCCATCACCTCTGATTGAAAAATTGGGTCCGATCTTGTCCTCGGAGCAGTTCCGGTGGGTGCCCGGACTTGATCTCCCGGATGCGTCCGGTATCCAGGAGTTGCAGGCCAAGGTTTTTGTCGCTGAAAAAATCATCAGGGATTTTGATGTCACAGAAAATCTGTTTCGCCAGGCCATGGAGGTCGATCCGCTGGACGCGGATCTTCTGGGCGATTTCGCCTTGTTCATGCAGGAAGTCAGGGGAGAGCACGACCAGGCCGAGACGCTTTACCGTCGTGCCTTGGAAGCAGACCCTCATCACGGCAGGAACCTGGATCACTTCGCCATCTTCATGCACGAAGTGCGACGGGATTATGACCTGGCCGATGAGATGTATCGCCGCGCTTTGGATGCGCAACCCTTCGATGCCACTCATCTGGGCAATTACGCCTTGTTCCTGCATGAAATTCAGGGTGAAGACGATTTGGCCGAGGATCATTACCGTCGTGCGTTGCAAACGGCCCCTGAGGATTCGGTCATTCTGGGCAATTTCGCTCTGTTTTTGCACGATACCCGGCGCGATGACGCCCTGGCCGAGACGTTGTATCGCCGCGCCCTGCAAGTCGATGAAAACGACGCCAATTGCATGGGCAATTTCGCCCTGTTCATGAAAAATGTGCGTCATGATTATGATGCGGCTGAAGAATGTTTCCGCCGCACCTTGCGGATAGACCCCAACCACGCGGCACACCTGGGAAATTTCGCGTTATTCATGAAGAACGTTCGGCACGATTACGATATGACGGAAGAGCTGTTTTATCGTGCCTTGCGCGCGGATCCAAACGACTGCAATCATTTGGGCGATTTTGCCTTGTTCATGAAAAATGTACGCTGCCATGAGGCGGTGGCCGAAGATCTTTTTCGTCACGCTCTGCAGGTGGAACCGGGCAATGTCATCCGTCTGGGCAATTTCGTGCAACTGTTGCTGTGTCAGGGACGGGCCAAAGAGGGAATGCCTCTGTTGGATAAAGCGTTGGCCATGAACGCAGCGCATCCGGCCTTGAAACTGGAATTGTGGTTTTATGTGCTGGCGCATGATGCAAGCCGGTTTGATCAGGCTTTGGCAGAAATCAGGACCCGTATCCACGCGGGGGATCGCTCCATTGGATGGGACTTGCGCTGCAATTGTCATCGGGCGCGCATTGACGGTCATCCAGAACCGGAACTGCTGGAGACTCTGGCCAAGGTCATCGGGGGTGAGGAGGGCGTTGCGGCATTGGATCGTTTCACGCACTGGAGTGGCGCGACGATCGATTGTTGATGTCTTCAGGAGTGGACCGGGTACGTCATCTCCTTGGCGGATACGGTGGTTTGGGCGGCGATCTGTTCCAGAACTTCCAGCAGGATCTTTCTGCTGATCGGCTTGGCGAGATAAAGATCGCACCCCGCCTCCCGGCTGCGGATTATCTCCCCCTCCATGGCGTGCGCGGTCAGGGCGATGATCTTCATGGGTGGGCGGTTCCTCTCCGCTTCCCACCGACGAATCCGGCGGGTGGCGGTATAGCCATCCATGCGGGGCATCTGGACATCCATGATCACCACGTCGAAGGTTTCCCGCGCAACCCGCTCCACCGCTTCCATCCCATCGTTCACCATGACCAACCGATGGGGGGTCTTCTTGAAATAGGCCTCGAACAGCACCTGGTTCTCCTCGATGTCTTCCGCCAGCAGGAGGCGCAAACCGCGCGCGGGGGGCGCGGAGAATCTCTGGTTGGCAAATTGTTGCAGCACCGTCAGCACCGCCTTCTTGCCGATCGGTTTGGGCAGGTAGGCGTCACATCCCGCTTCCTGGCTGCGCCCTGCTTCCTCCTCCAGGGTGTGGGCCGAAAGGGCGACAATCGACAAGGGAGGACGATGCGTTTCCCGCTCCCATTGACGGATCTTGCGGGTGGCCGTGTAGCCATCCATGACCGGCATTTGCACATCCATGACCACAACGTCGAAGGGTTCCTCCCGGACGCGCGCGATCGCCTCCAGCCCGTCGTTCACCACAACCAGTTGGTGCGGGGTATGCCGGATGAACCCCTGGAACAGAATCTGGTTCATCTCGATGTCTTCGGCCAGCAGAATGCGCAACGTGCCCGGATGCGCTGCGCGGCTGGTCATCGCCTCCGGCATGGCCGACGGCGAGATTGGCGCAGCCCTGGCCGGCAGCGTGAAACAGAAGGTGCTTCCCTGACCAGGTTGGCTTTCCACCCAGATCCGGCCTCCCATCCGTTCCACCAACCGCCTGGAGATGGACAACCCCAGACCCGTGCCGCCGTAACGTCGGGTAATGCCCGCGTCGGCCTGAATGAACTGCTCGAAGATGTGGTTGATTTGTTCCGCGTCGATACCGATACCCGTATCGGTCACCTTGAACAGCAGGGTGTCCGGCTCTTGGGGAGGGAGGGTCAACGTCACCTCCACTCTCCCGTGGTGGGTGAATTTGATCGCATTGCCCATCAGGTTGATGAGCACCTGACGCACACGGCCATCATCGCCCAGGATCGTTTCCGGCAGGTCGAACGACACCTCCGCATCCAGGGCGAGTTTCTTCTCCTCAGCCGTCATCCGCATCAAGCGGGCGGTCTCCTCCACCACCTGGCGGGGTGAGAAGGGAACCTCGGCCAGGGTGATGCGTCCCGCCTCGATGCGGGAGAAATCCAGAACATCGTTGATCACCCCCAACAGGGCCTTGCCGGAGTGGTGCATGGCATGGGCAAAACGACGTTGCGTGGTGTCGAGGTCGGTTTCCAGCAACATCTCCGACATGCCCAGCACCACGTTCATGGGGGTGCGGATTTCATGGCTCATCGTGGCCAGAAACTCGCTTTTGGCCCGGTTGGCCAACTCGGCGAGCTCCTTGGCCTCTTGCAAGGCGGTCTTGGTCAGCTTGATCTGCTTGTAGGTGATGGCGTTCTCGATGGCCAGACCGCAAATGCCCAACAGGGAGCGCGCCGTGTTCAGGTAGTGTTCGCGGTGAGAGGGGAAGGAGAGTCTCTCCACGACAATCACGCCAAAAACAGGGCCGGAACGTTGCAGACGCAACACGAATCCCTGACCGGAGGGCGTCCAGCACCAATCCTGATCCATGGTCAGGATCGTCTCCCGCAGCTCCCGGGCGATCGTTTCCAGACCCCGCCATGCGCCATCCGCCATACTCACATAATGGAACACTTCCGGAGCGAACAGCATGCAAAACATCTCTTCGATGGCGGCCATGGTTTCCGGTTCATCCTTGAGCAGGGCCAGCCGTCCCAGAAAATCCATGGCGGTGGTCAGGTCGGCCAGCTGGCGGTTGTGGCGGAGTTCCCGTTGATGGGTCGCAAGACGCTCCTCCTCCCAGCGCAATCCCTCCACCACCGACCTGAGCAGCAGGGTGGCATAATCCAGGCCAACCGCCAGGCGTTGCACAGGCAGCCTCACTGCTTGAGCCAGTTCCTGCGCTTTTTCCATGACCCCCGGCAGGAGTCCGGTATCCAGCAACAGCAGTTCCCGGGCGGAATCACGAAAGAATTCACCGGAGTTGTGACTCTGAAATCCCAATGATTCCAATTGGGAGCGCCAGTTTTGCAGCCAGAGGGGGGTGATCAGGTACGCCCCCCGGTGGATGGCCTCGGCGACCATGGTTTTGCCCGCCACCAGATGAAAGCACTCTTCCTGGTGAAACATTCGGGTGCGGGGCCAGTGACTGGGCGGTTGCTGCAAATCCTTGAGACAGACCCGCCCCAGAATGGCGACCCTGGAACAGTCCGGCGGCAGGAGAGGGTGCAACTCCTCCCAACGCATGGGTGGCCGACCGCAACGGGACGGATAGGAGCGCACCACCACATCGGTCCACCCCTCCGCGTGAACCACAGCCTGGAGTTCCTGGTGAAAATTCTGACAGCACAGAATGCACAACGGTTTATTCATGAAGCCAGTCCAATGGATAGCGACCCCAACGCCTGACGGCTGCGCCGATGGCCAACAGCACTTCGTCAGGCACCTGGAAAGCGATTTCACCATGATTGTCGGCCAAAATGAAACCACCGCCTTTCCCGGCCTGGCGAATGGCCTCCTTGACGATCCGTTCCGTCTCCTCGCCACTCCAGCGTCGCATGGTGACGCCGTTCAGGTTGCCCACCAGAGAGACCCGGCCCGCGGTCACGGCCTTCAGTCGGGAGAGTTCCTCCAGCGCGCTCACGCCCACCACCGCCGTGCGGGTGGCGATGATCTCCTCCAGTATGGCCAGACAACGCCCGGAAGCCATATGGGTGGCCGTGGGGCCTTGAATGCGCGCCAGGGTCCGGCAGGCGGTCTGGTGGCCGGTCCGCAAATAGAGCTCACGGGGCAGCATGGTGGTGGATGAGACCGGATCGAAATAACAGATGGCCGTCGCTCCCGCCGCCAGCTGGGCGTTGGACCACGCCACGCAAAAAGCCTCGTTGACCGCCATCAAACGGGCGAACCGCTCCGGATGTTCATAAATCAACTCGATGTAGGCATCGAAACCCATCTGCATGGCGGGCAGTGAAAAAGGGGAGATGGCGACGCCAATGATGGGTACCGTGTCCCCCACCTGTTGTTTCAGTGCGTGGGTGGTCTCCAATACGCGCCGCAGGCAGGGGCTGGTCATCACGTCGGGCGGTTCCAGAGCGTCGATATCGGCCAGCTTGCGGATGATGGGCGGACCCGCGTTGGGGGGACCATCCTCGACAAACAGGGTGGAACCGCCAAAGGCCTCCACCTCCAAAGAGGCATAAAAGAAGGGGTAGAGGCAATCGCCGCCGTATTTGCGCAGCAGGCGCAGCTGACCTTCGATCACATTTTCGGCGCGGGAAAAGTACTCCTGGATGGTGACTCCCAGCTCCCTGGCGCCATGCATGGTGGTGAACAGAAAGAAGGGTATCCGATCCGCTTCCCGGTGGGACAGGGCGGTCAACACCCTCTGCATGGAGGTCATCATCGTCCTTTCTCCTGCCATTGGCGCAGGATGCGCAGGCCGTCAACGGCGTTGCGTCCCATGGCGTCCGCTCCCACCTCCCGCCACAGGAGGGGATCCAGCAGAAAGGGCGCGCCACCCACCAGAATGCGCACCCGCGCCTGACGGGCCTCCAATCCGGCCCGGACCTCCTGCACCTTGAGGGCCGAAGGCAGCATGAGGACGGAGATCAGCAGGATGTTCACCTGATCGGCGATCACCCGCTCCACCACCTCCTCCACGTCCAACCGGCCATAATCGAGCAAATGAACGCCGCTGGTCCGCAGCATGGAATAGACGATCCGCTTTCCCAGCATGTGATAATCGCGCAGCACCACAATGGCCCCTCTGGTGCGCGCCTCCCCGACCGGCGCGCCCTCTGCCGGAAACATCTGGTTCACCAGATCTTCGCACAGGCGACCGCTCATGTAGACCTGGGACAAGGCGATCTGTCCCGACTCCCAGTCGCCACCGATCTGCTCCAGGGCGGGGACGATGAGCCGCTCCACCATCTCCGTGGGGGTGCCCAACGTGAGGGCGTGCTGAAACAGCTCTTCGGCGCGCAATCGGTCAAAGGATGCCAGTGCCTGACGAAAACTTTCGCAAAGAGCGTCCTGCTGAATCGGCAAGGCATCCGGCATGGTCAATTCACCCCCCATGATCCGTCATGGTTGCGCTTTGGATGCCGACGATGGTTGCGCCGGTGCTCATGATGTGCCTCTGGATGAGGCGTCCAATCTGCCAATGCCGCGAATCAACGCCTCCAGATCGTGACGCAGGACGCCAAGGGCGTTCCGGCAACCAACCCTGTCTTGATTTTTAACCATTCCTTCGATCTCCACGGCCAGAGCGGCCATTTTGTTGGCAGAAAGGTTGCCGGCCAATCCCTTGAGGCCGTGCAACAGGGATCTGAAACCCTCCATATCCCCGGTTTCCAGAAGAGTGGCCAGTTGATCGCCGGTGGTGGCATGTTTTTTGACAAAGTTGCCCAGCAGCAGGATCAGCAGATCCCGGTCACCATCCAGACGCTCCAACACCTCCCGCACATCGATTCCGTCCAGAACCAGGGTGCCGGGTGTTTGTCTGGCGATCTGCCGGAGCGTCTCCAGCAACGCCTTCCTGGTGATCGGCTTGGAGAGATACCGATCACAACCGGCCTCCCGGCTGCGTTCCATTTCCCCCCCCATGGCATGGGCGGAGAGGGCCACGATCATCAAACGATCCCGCCCCGTTTCCCGTTCCCATTGGCGTATCCGACGGGTCGCCGTATAGCCGTCCATGCGGGGCATCTGGATATCCATGATCACGACATCGAATCTTTCTTCCTGCACGCGGGCGATCGCCTCCAGCCCGTCATTGACCATGACCAGTTGGTGGTCCGTCTTTTTGAGGTAGCCCTCGAACAACATCTGGTTCATTTCCTGGTCTTCCGCCAGCAGAATGCGCAGACGCCCCGCGTCGGTCGCCACGGGCGCCGCCACGGGCATGGCGACGGGTGCCGGAACCGCCGCAACACGCACGGGCAAGGTAAAACTGAAGGTGCTCCCTTGACCCGTGCGACTTTCCGCCCAGATCCGGCCACCCATCATCTCCACCAGACGCCGGGAGATGGCCAAACCCAGGCCGCTTCCCCCATAGCGGCGCGTGATGCCCGTATCGGCCTGGGTGAACTGTTCGAAAATAGGGCCGATCTGCTCCTGCTCGATACCAATGCCCGTATCGGTGACCTGAAACAGCAGGGTTTCCGGTTCTCCGGGATGGCGCGTCAGGCGCATGTCCACTCTTCCCTGATGGGTGAACTTGATCGCATTGCCCAGCAGATTGATGAGAACCTGCCGTATCCGTCCATCATCGCCCAAAATGGCTTCCGGTATGTCGGATGCCACCTCCTCATCCAGAATGAGTCCCTTCTCCTCGGCGGCCAACTGCATCAGGTGCGTGGTCTCCTCGACCACCTGGCGGGGAGAGAAAATCATTTCGGACAGGGAGATGCGTCCCGCTTCGATCCGGGAGAAGTCCAGCACGTCGTTGATCACCTCAAGCAGCGCCTTGCCGGAAAAATGCATGGTCTTGGCAAAACGACGTTGTTCCGGACTGAGATCGGTCTCCAGCAACAGTTCCGACATGCCCAACACCACGTTCATGGGGGTGCGGATTTCGTGGCTCATGTTGGCCAGAAATTCACTCTTGGAGGCATTGGCCCGTTCCGCGGCCTCCTTGGCGAGCAGCACGGCATGCATGTCCATGTGATGCTGGATGATCCGCCAGGCCCCTCCCAGGTAGCGTTCCAGTTGTTCCGCATCCAGGTCGTCGTAGTCATCCCGCTTGTTGGCGACCCCCATCAGGGCGACCACCTCTCCCATCTGCAACAAGGGCACGCTCAAGAAGCGTCGCACGACCGGATGACCGTCGGGCAGACCGTGTTTGGGCAGCGCGCTCTGCTCGTAATCATTCACCACGAGGCGCTCTTTCCGCTTGACGCTGTGTCCGAACAGGGCAACGTCGTCACAGGGGAACTGGCAGGACGGGTCGGGCATCGCGCACTGTTTGATCACCCCTGGAGACCAGGCGCGCACATGAATGACCGTACCCTGAGACTCCACGGTGGCAAAGAAGGCCAATGGACTGTCTGTCAACCGACTGGCTCCCGATGCCGCCTCCTGGGAGAGTTTTTCCAGCGACACATCCTGCATGTTGTTGAGATCGAGGAGCAGCGCCTTGCACAAATTGTCCTGCTGGTAATGCCGTGCGATCTTTTTCTGTTCGGTGATGTTGTGAATCTGGGCGACGAAATACAACGGAACCCCTTCGAGACTGCGCACCAGAGAGCCGCTGAGGTGAATCCATATCTGGCCGCCATTCTTGTGGATATACCGTTTCTCCATGTGGTAATGGGAAATTTCTCCTGCCACGAGCTGGCGCGCGCAGGCCAGATCTTTCTGCAGATCGTCCGGGTGGGTGATGGTCTGGAAGTCGATCTTCAGCAACTCTGCTTCCTGGTAGCCCACCATGGCGCACAACGCCTGATTGACCTGTATCCAGCGGCCTTCGAGGGAGACCAGGGCAATGCCGTGCGGAGCGATTTCAAAGGCGCTGCGGAAACGTTCCTCGCTGGCGCGCAATTCCGCCTCCATGGCTTTGCGATCCGCAACGTCCCGCGCCACCCCCACGACATACCCCTGATCCGCCGCATCGGGAAAACGGCCATCCGTTGTGTCCAGCACGAACAGGGCATCCGCTGTCCGGTCCAGAGTGGTGTTGGTGGTTTGCGATTCGTGGGCGCGCCTGCGCAGCATGCGCACCCGACGCAGCATGACGGATATCACCACAAGGGGAATGGCCAGAGCCGTCACGATGCCCGTGACGATGCAATCCCGTCGAATCTCGCCATGAAGCGACAGGCTCATCACGACCACCACCATGGCCGTCCCCACCTCTGACATCAGGATGGAAACCCACAGGAGATGGATGGGTGCCCAGTTCAGCATCCTGGAAATGGTTCTGTCAAGATAAAGGGTCACGATCGATCCTTGCTCTGGCGTTGTTCTGACGATGTTTGATCCATGGCGGTGCGGTCAGTCCATCAGGTATTCGTATCCTATCATGACAATGGCGGCCTTGAGAATGGTTCTTGCTTCGCTCGACCATCACAACACGGCATTGGTCGCGTTTGCGGAGGAGGTCATGCGCATTCCGAAAGCACCGGCAATCACTGGAACGGCTCATCTGAAGTTTTGTGAAAAACGGTGAATTTTAATGTTTGGGTTGGCCGTAGGGGTTTGGCATTCCAGGGGGGTGTCGCTCGATTTGGTCTGTCGCTCATTGATGACTGCGAAAGGCCCTTTTGACGGGTTGACAATCGACCTCCCCCGGTTATCATGGGAGATGTCCGCTGTGATGTGTTTTATTTTTCATAAATGTTTTTTAGAGGTTTTGCTCCTGTCCCAGGCGTAAATGATGTTCTGCGCGTTGCCGTATGACATCCACATTGCATGGCTTGACGATGTAATCAACGGCCCCCAATGACAGACCATGCCTTTCATCCGCCGCTTCACCTTTGGCTGTCACAAAAATGACCGGGATCTCTTGGGTCGCGGGGTTGGCCTTCAGCCTTTTGCAGACCTCAAAGCCATCCATGTCGGGCATCATGACGTCCAGAAGGATCAAATCCGGTGGCTTGTCGGATGCCGCGAGCCTGAGAGCCTGTTCGCCATTCATCGCGATCAGACGCACATAACTCGAAAAGAGATCGCGCAACATGTCAATGCCTGATTGAGAATCGTCAACGATCAAAATTCTTGGTTTGGATGATAGCTGGCCCATTGATGAGGCTCCTGATTTGATCTGTGTCCTGCGTCACACTCTGCATCATCAAGAAGTGGGCAAGATCCACCCCCGCCTGCACAGCGCCATTATTCTTTCCGTTTTGATTCGTTCCCATGCTTCCGGCCATTCTTGAAGCCGCGACATCAACGCATTCCGGATTGCGGGAAGAGTGGAGCGCCCAGCGAAAAGCCTTCCATCATGAACCATATGGAAGGCTCTCATCTCTCCAGGTCGCCACAAAAACGTCAGATTCTGCCAAAGGGCCAGAGTGGGGCATGCTGCTTTTTGCGCCAGTAGACATAGCCGCCGATTGCCGCTGCGGCCAGCAGAGCAGGTCCCCAGGCGCCAAGCCCCAAACCAAGACCCAGGCTCAATCCCTTGCCCGTTCCTGCCTGGGCGGCCACGGTCGTCGTGTTGACCGCAAGCCCTTTGGTCAAACCTTTTCCGGTGACGGTCAAGCCGTTGCCAACGGTGGCCTGGCCCGCCAAGGTGGTGTTCCTGGCAATTTCCGGAATGGTGAAATCCAATGTTCCTGGCCCGGCTACCGTCATGCTTTCCCCTGCCAAGAGGTCGATGGTGAAATTGGCTGGCATGCTGCTGTACTCCTTCGCTGGTAATGTCTGATGATTGTTGGGAACTGGTTTGTTTGTCGATCGTGACCCGGTGTCTGTTTTCCAGCTTTGTGATGGCAGCCAATGATTGAATCCTGGGCCGTTGATCGCGACGGATAACGCAAATTTCATTGCAATTATAGCAAATAGTGAACCATCGCGCGGGCGCGCTCATTGTGCATTGATTTTGAAGCATCATTTCTGCGGACAAGATTTCGTGGAGTCTGAAAAGGGTGTATCAGGAATGCCGCGCAACGGACAAACAATGCATTTTATCGATAGATATCATCCTGTTGATGCGATGTACCGTAAATGTCGAACTGAGAAGGCATGGTGCATGTTTTTTGGGTTCGGGCCGTTGGAGGCGTATCGGGGGTTCAATCGGTCTGACGGGACAGTCTGCCATTCAGGGCGCGTCTGGAGATGCCCAACAGCGATGCGGCAATGGACTGATTGCCGTTGGTGCGCGACAAGGCTTCCCGGATGAGAAATTCTTCCGCGTCTTTCA
>JADGCR010000119.1 GCA_015228895.1 Magnetococcales bacterium | reverse complement strand
TTTTCCGGGTCCCCGGCCGGCTGCGGGGGGCTGGGGGGGGGGGATGCCCCTGGTACCCGGCCCGGGGGGGGGCGACCCGGGGGGCGGGGGGGATGCTCCTGCTGGCGGTCTGGGGAACGGCACGGTTCTCCGGCGCGCCGGAGGGGGAGGTGATCACCCTCTCCCAGGGGCGGAGCCTGCGGGTGGTGGAGACGCGCCACTCCTTCTATGGCGACATCAAGGTGGTGGATTTCATCCAGGGAGTCTACCGTCACAGAAACCTGTTGATCGACGGCCTGACCCAGGGTGGGGTGGACCCGGAGGGGCTGTCGGTGGTCACCTATCCCTATTTCATCTGTTTTCTTGGGGAGTTGCTGCAACCCCGGGCTGAAAGCGCCCTGGTCATCGGGTTGGGGGCCGGCATCGTTCCGGGTTGTCTGGACAACAACGGGGTGCGCGCCGAGGTGGTGGAGATCGATCCGGTGATCGTGGAACTGGCCAGCCGACACTTCGCCTTTCAGCCCAAACAGCGGGTCCACATCGCCGATGCCCGTTATTTCCTGGGTTCCTCCACGGCCCGCTACGATCAGGTGGTCATGGACGCCTTTTCGGGGGACACCACCCCCGGTCATCTGCTCAACCTGGAGGCCATGCGTCTGGTCAAGGCCCGGTTGCATCCCCGGGGAGTGTTCTTCATCAACATGATCGACACTCTGGTCCGGGAGAACCTGATCGCCGCCTCGGTGGTCAAGACTCTGGGAGAGGTCTTCGAGCAGGTGGAACTGGTGCCGGTTTTCGATCCCCTGGAGACCGACCGGGTCGGCAACATCGTCGTCATCGCCTATGACGGACCCCTCCGGCGACCGGACCACGACCGGCTGAACGGTCGCAGGGTGCACGACTTCGCCCTGGAGAGCGTGAACCGATTCATCGCCGGACGGTTCCAATTCCCCCCCGGAACCCCGGCCATGCTCCTGACGGACGATTTCAGCCCCTTCGAGTTTCACGATGTGTGGGCCAAGGAACAATTAAGAAAAGTCATCCTGGAGTCCGAAGCGATGCAGCGGCTCTACCGGCTGTAGGGTCACGATGCCATCAGCACCCGATTGCGACCGGTGTGCTTGGCTTGATAGAGAGCCGCGTCGGCCTTTTCCATCGCCGCTTCCAGGCTCTCCCGTGGATGACGCAGGCCCACGCCGACGCTGATGGTGAACCGCCGCCCCTCCAGCGCGCCGGGCAACTCCAACCGCTCCACCAGCACCCGGATGCGTTCCGCCACCTCTCTGGCCTCCCTGGCCCCCGAACCCACCATGAGCAACAGAAACTCCTCCCCCCCCATGCGCACCGGGATATCCAGCGTGCGGGTCTCCGCCAGCAGCAGCTTGCCCAGGGCGCTGAGCACCTGATCCCCCGCACCATGACCGAAGGTGTCGTTGACGCTCTTGAAATGATCCAGATCGAACATGGCGAGGGAGAGCTGGATGTTGGTATCCCGGTCCTGCATCTCGAAGAGTCGCGCGGCGGATTCCCGCAGATAAAAGCGGGTGTAAAGCTGGGTCAACGGGTCCCGGATCGACCGCTCGTAGTAGCGTTGCCGCTCCCCTTCCAGATGGTGGTAGAGGATTTCCCGCATGGCGGCCACACTCAGGGCCTCGCCCATGCGGCTGAGAATCCGGCCCTCCTCCTGGGTCAGCACCACCGGACGGGAGAGACGCAGCAACGCCAACCCGCGCAGGACGCCATTGTCCGAGTCCCGCAGATGCAAGACCAGGGCGGGTTGCCCCTCGTCCTCCATGATGCAGAGATAGACCCCCCGCACCGACCAGTCCGGGATCTCCTCCTGGGGCAGGAACAGTTTGGCCACCTCGTCGTGGGGGGCCTCCTGGCGACGCTGGTACAGATGCTCCCTGGACCAGAGCAAAAAGGCCCCCTCCTCCAACTGCCAGTAGATCTCCAGACGGTCCAGGGGCAGCAGTTGTCCCGCCAGTTCCGCCAGGGTCTCCAGAACCACGCGGAACTCCTTGACGAACACCAGATCCTTGAAGAACTTGCGCAGCAACAAGTTCAGGCGCGACAGCCGCTGGATATCCGTATTGCTCTGCGCCAGGGAGAACAGACCGCAATCCAGTTCCTTCAGGTGGTCGATCATGTAGTGGACCAGATGTTCCGGAATGATCGAGCCGTGTTGCGGGGCGATCAGGCGGATCGACAGGGGAGCGAGTTTCACCAGCCCGTCGAACAGGATGGTCTGGGAGGGCATGTAATGTTCGTGGAAGGGACGGATGGCCTCGAAATAGGATTCGTCCTGGGCGTACAACTGCCACTGGTCGGTAAAACCGCCGAACAGATCGCTGGAAAACAGAATCCGGTCCGCTTCGTCGTAGGTGCAGAAGGCTCCGGGAAAATGGAGATAGGGGGTGAAGACGAAGGTGAGTTGACGACCCCCGGTGTTCAGGCGCCACCCCATCTTCTCGATACACTGGAAGGGGAGTTTGATGTCGTAGTGTTTCAACAGGGCGATCGCGCGCCAGTGGGTCAGAATGGCCGCGTCCGGACGGGTGATCATCCGGTCCAGGGCGGGAAGGCTGGCGGTGATGTCCGGATCCTGGTGCTGACAGATGATCCAGCGCACCTGGGAGAACGGGATCACCTCCTCCACCTTGCGCACCATGACGGCAAAATGGATCATCGAACCGGGATCGATCAGGATGGAATTCTCCCCGTTCTCGATCAGGTAGGTGTGACATTGAAAAACATCGTCCCGCAATGGGTTTCCCACCCACCAGATTCTCTCGCCGATGGCGACCGGGCGGTCCCAGTCCTGTATCGCTTCGTCCAACATATCGATACCACCTCAATGCGGCAGGCATGACGACTTGAAGAGCATGACACAGCATAATGGGTCGCACCTCCGTCGTCCATGAAAAAGCTCAGGAGACCCATCTTTCCAACGCCGACGCCATCCGCTCCACCACCTCGGACCACTCCTCCGGGGCGCCTTGCCGGAAAAGACGCATGCAACCCGGATACCAGGGGGAGTCGGCGCGGTCGTGCAGCCAGCGCCAATCGGTCCCCACGGCGGAGAGCATCACCCAGCACGGTTTTCCCATGGCTCCGGCCAGATGGGCGACGGCGGAATCGACGCTGATCACCAGATCCAGATGGGCCACAAGGGCCGCCGTGTCGGCGCAATCCCCGATGGCCGCCCCCGGATTGAGCAGGGTCAAACCAGGGGGGGGGTGGCTGGCCTCCTCCCCGTTCTCCTTTTGCAGACTGATCAAAACCACCCCGGGCACCGACCCCAGGGGCACCAGAGGCAGCAGACCCGGCAGGGAACGGTGGGCGTCGTTGCTGTGTTTGGGGTTGCCTTTCCAAACCAGTCCCACCCGGAATCCCCGACCGGGCACCAGGTCTCCCCAGCGGCTCAGGCGATCCATGGGGGCCCGCAAATACGGCAGCGTGGCGGGAATGGTCTCCGGCGTGGTTCCCAAACGCAGGGGGAGGGAGAGCAGAAAGCTCCAATAGTCGTGTTGCGGATAGTTCTGGAGAGTCTCCTTGACCAGAACCTGATCCACCTCCGGCTGGGCGGCGAACAGCGCTTCGAGGGGGGCCAGACAGACCAGGGTGATCCTTTTGACCCCCATGGCTTTCAAGCGGGACACATAACGAAAGAATTGTATCTGATCCCCCAGTCCCTGCTCCTGCGTCAGCAACAGGGTGCGTCCGGTCAAATCCTCTCCCCGCCACATGGGGAAAGGCACGTCGATGGGCAGGGTCTTCCGGTCGGTCTTGTCCGGGTGATGGCGGGTTTCGTGCAGGGGCCACCCCTCCTGGTAACGGCCCTGGGAGAGATACAGCAGAGCGAGGTTCCACTGGGCGTCCACCAGCTCCGGCTGGAGGCCCACGGCCTGGAGCAAGGCCTCCTCCGCCTCGACGAAACGCGCCTGCTCTTTCAGAAGATTGCCCAGATTGTTCCAGGGTTTGACGTAATCTGCGCGAAGGGCCAAAGCCCGACGGTAATGGGCCTCCGCCTCCGCAAGCCGTCCCTGGTCCTGGAGGGTGATGCCCAGATTGTAATGGCCCTCCGCGTAGTCCGGCAGCCAGGTCAAGGCTTGACGATAACAGCGCTCGGCCTCCTCCCAACGTCCCTGCTGATGACGGATCATGCCCAGATAGTTGGCTGTCTCCCCGTCCTCTGGCAGCAGTTCGGCGGCTTTTTGCAACAGGATCCAGGCCTCCTCCAGACGTCCTTGCAGCTTGAGCGCCAAACCCAACACCTTCCAGCCAAAACCGTCCCGGAAGTAGCGGTCTCGCAGGTCGCGGGCCATGCACTCCATTTCCGCGTAACGGCGCTGCTGGTACAGGCTCACCAACGCCTGCATCTCCTCCTGCGGGGGGGAGTCGAGGGGGTGTCCGGAGGGCTGCCACCGGGCCAGCAGTTGCCGGGCCTCCTCCGTCAGACCACACTGGAGCAGGGCGTCCAGACAGCTCAAATGGTACTGGTCCACCTCGGGAGCCGTTCGCAGGGCGGTCTGCAGATGGGGCAGTCCCACGTGGGGACGACCCGTCTGCATGGCCAGAACGCCCAGATTGTGCCGCGCGTCCGGGTGGTCGGGGCGGGTGCGCAGGATCTCCAGGTAGAGGCGTTCGGCCTCTTGCGAACGTCCGGCCCGGTGATGGGCGACCGCCTGTCGCAGAAGCTGTTCGTGGATCATGAAGGCAACCGCTCCCATGGCAAGGTGTCGTTCCAGGCAAAAAAAAACCGGGGGAACAAAAACCCCCCCGGTGTGATGCGGACAAGACGACCGGCTCAACCGTGATACTTGTAGGGCACCCAGGTCTGCTCGTCGATGGGGGGCCGGACATAGCCGGAGGATTTCTTCCGGGGCGGCAGTTTCATCGGTTCTTTGGTGGTCAGCAGATCCTCGTAGGGGATCATGCTCAGCAGATGGCTGATGCAGTTGAGACGGGCATGGATCTTGATGTCCGCGTCCACCACATACCAGGGCACCTGCTTGATGTCCGTGTAGGCGAACATGGCGTCCTTGGCGCGGGAGTAGTCTTCCCAACGCATGCGGGACTCCAGGTCCATGGGGCTGACTTTCCACTGTTTGGTGGGATCCTTGGTGCGGCTCAGGAAACGTTTTTCCTGTTCCTCGTCGCTCACCGAGAACCAGTACTTGATGAGAATGATGCCGGAACGGACCAGCATGCGCTCGAATTCCGGGCAGGAACGGAGGTATTCCTGATACTCCTCCTCGGTGCAGAACCCCATCACCCGTTCCACTCCGGCGCGATTGTACCAGCTCCGGTCCATGAGCACCATTTCGCCGGCGGCGGGGAGGTGGGGGACATAGCGTTGAAAATACCATTGGGTCTTTTCCCGTTCCGTCGGGGTTCCCAGGGCCACCACTCTGGCGATGCGGGGGCTTAACGGCTCGGTGATGCGCTTGATCACCCCGCCCTTGCCCGCGGCGTCACGGCCCTCGAAAAGAACCACCACCTTGAGCCCTTTGATTTTGATCCACTCTTGGAGTTTGACCAGTTCCACATGCAGTCTGGACAACTCTTTGAGATAGGCCTCTTCGCTCATTTTGGCGACTTTTTTCTTTTTGCCCGTCTTCTCGTCGATGGTCAGCGGAAGTTCATGGTGTTCCTTTTCAGCCTTGACCTTGGGTTCCTTGGGTTCTTTGGCTTTGGATTCTTTGGGTTCCTTGGGTTCCTTGTCGTCACCATCTTCCAACTTCAATTCCTCTTGATCCGTCATGCTGGTCTCCTTGGCATGTAACAAACCGTCGTCATGGAAATGACATTGCAGCACTTTTTTATGCGCCTGCCTGCCTGATGGCGTTTTGTATACAGTAAAACCCCGTGAACCGCCAGCAAAGTAAATATCTTATAAAAAATTTTTATTCGTCCAGACCCCGTTTCCCGCGCCGGATGGCCTCGATGCGTTTGAGCAGGGGAGGGTGGGCGTGGTGGAGGAAAACGTGCAGCGGGTGGGGGGTCAGATGGGCCAGATGGTCCGCCGCCATTTTCTTGAAGGCCGACAACAGAGGCTCCGGGTCCGGGAGGGTGGTGGCGGCGAAGTGGTCGGCGGCGTATTCGAACCGGCGGGAAATGGCTTTCATGACGGGACCCGTGAGCAGATCCAGCGGCACCACCAGCAGCATGAAGAAGATCAATCCTCCATGCAGGGTGACATGCTCCATGTGGAAGGCGCGATGGAGTTCCGGAACGCCCATGGCCATCGCCAGCAGGGCGCACAGGACCCCAAGATGGGCCACGGCGAACAGGGTCATGCGGGGGATGTGCCGCAAGTGGTTGTGTCCCATTTCATGGGCCAGCACCGCCACCACTTCGGATGTGGTGTAACGGGCGATCAGGGTGTCGAACAGGACGATGCGGCGATGGTGGCCGAAGCCGGTCACAAAGGCGTTGGTCCGGGTGGAACGGCGGGAGCCGTCCATGACGAAGACGTTGGCCAGGGGGATCCGGACCCTGTGGGCATAGTCCAGAATCTCCCGCCGCAACGGGCTGTCCGGCAGGGGGGTGAAGCGGTTGAACAGGGGCATCAGCCGGATCGGGGCGATGTACTGGATGAACAACAGGAAGGCGGTCGCCGTGCCCCAGCAGGCCAGCCAGGCGCGTTCCCCGGTATACTGAAAGAAGAACAGCACCGCGATCAGGAAGGGGCCCCCCAGCACCAGCGAGAGCAGCAATCCCTTGGCCCGGTCGCCGATGAAGGTGGCGGGGGTGGTTTTGTTGAAACCGTGGCGGGCCTCCACCACGAAGGTGCCGTAGATCTTGAACGGCATGGAGATCAGCTTGGAGAGCAGCAGCAATACGCCGATGTAGGCCACGCCGCCCCCCAGCACGCCGAATTCCAGGGCGGCCACCAGCCGGTCCAGCCAGGGGAACCCCCCGGCGAACCACCAGAGCAGGAGCGCGGCCAGCTTGA
>JADGCR010000118.1 GCA_015228895.1 Magnetococcales bacterium | reverse complement strand
GCTGGAGCCGCCCAGCAGCCGGGAGGCCTGCACATGATCCGCCAGACCGGCCTGCAAAGGGGCCAACAGCTTGGGGATGTCCTCCACCACATGGGAGCCGTCGGCATCGATGAAGACCACCAGTTCCGTGGTGATATGGGGAATGACCGCCCGTATCGCCGCCCCTTTGCCCGGCACGGCGACCTGCACCACCCGCGCCCCGGCCCGACGGGCCAGCTCCGGGGTGCCGTCCACCGAAAGGGAGTCCACCACCAGGAGATGGCCGGTCAGTTTCCGGCAGCAGTGGATCATCTCCCCGATGGTGGCGGCCTCGTTCCGGGTGGGAATCACAATGGTGAACGCATTCATCGGTTCGTTGCTCTCCAGGTGAAAAAATGGCCCAGTATGGTGGGATAGGCGTCACAGGGGGTCCAGCAGTGGGGACATCGTTCCGCCCGGATCTCCTCCAGGGTCTCCCGGGCGCGCTCCGAAGCCAGCAGGGCGCCCAGGTCGAAATCGAAGGCGCGCACGTTCCCCAGGGGACGCTCCCAGATGCTGCACGGGAAACACTCCCCGTCGGGCGCCAGAAACAGGGAGGAACGGAGCGCCAGACAGGGCATGGGGGTCTTCGCGGTTCTGATGTAATCCAGGGCGTGGGTCAGATAGCGCCTTTCCAGAAAGGCGACGGGATCGCAGCAGCCCTTTTTGGTCTCCCGCAGCGCGGTGATCTCTTGCAAGAAGGCTGCCTGATTGGCACCACTCAGCAGGGTCAGGTCGCCATTGCCATAATAGTGGGAGTGGTGGGCGAGATTCAGGTGCCACAAACGGTGGTCACTGTCGGGAAAGAGGCTCCGGACCGCCTCCATGGTGGCGGCCAGGGTGCCCACATTCCGGTCCGAGAGGGTGAAGCCGAAAAAGAGTCGCAGACGCGGGTGGGGATGATGGACGAAGTGGCGGTAGACGGTCAGACAACCCGCCCAGTTGCCCGCCACGCCCCGCAGGGTGTCGTGCAGCTCCGGGGGACCGTCCAGGCTCAGGGTGATGGTCAATCGATGGGGTTTGAGCCGCAGCATCTCCCCGATGCGCGCGATGATCAGCGCCGGAGCCACCCCGTTGGTGGGCAGATGCAGATGATACAACCCCCGCGCATGGCGCAGGATCGCGGCAATCACCCCCATCAGATCCGGTCTCAGGAAAGGCTCCCCGCCGGTCAGGTCGATCCAGGAGAACCGATTGTTTTTCCGGATCAGCCGCTCAATTTCCCCCAGCGAGAGCTCCTGTCCCGGAGGTTTCTGCCAGATCCGGCACACCTGGCAACGGGCGTTGCAGCGATTGGTCAGGGCGAAGGTCAGCTTGTAAGGGGGGGCGGCCCCGCCAAGATTGGCGCGCACGAGCGCCTGCGCGAAACGCATGGGAGGCAACCAGTTCAAGGCACGGTCCTTTTATTGCTGTCACCGGATATGGGTGGCGAGGCGGGCGCGCCCCCCTCGCGGGTCAAAGGATACGCCCCCTTGACGGAACGTGTCGGATCCGATCGGGAAGTGGGTTCGGGGAGGATAAAGGCGCGGAGTTGGAGCGGGTGAGGAGAATCGAACTCCCGCCTTAAGCTTGGGAAGCTTAGGCCCTACCATTAGACGACACCCGCCCGGTTGCCTTTCCATTCTGGATGAAATATAGTGGGAATGACGCCGCAAGTCAATCGTCATCCATGCGGGCCACCCTTTTTTTCCCCGCAACGAAAAAAAGCGTTCCCAAAAAGCCCGATCCGAGGTAAATAATGGGCATGAACACCACACCACGCACACCCGACTGGATCGATCGACTCCCCTGGCTGCTCCTGCTGTTGCTCACGGCCTGGCTCTCCGTGGCCCCGATCCATCCCGAACCCCACCTGATCGAAAAAACCCGCATGCTCTTTTCGGGCAGCCTGACGCAGCCTCTGGACATATTCGACCTCGTTCTGCACTCCGCGCCCTGGGTGCTGGTGATCATCAAGCTCCGGCGCCGGTCGGGACCGACACCCACCCCATGAATATCGTCCTGATCGGACCACGGGGCGTGGGCAAGTCCAGTCTCTCCCGCCACCTCTCCCTCCTGACCAGGCGTCCGGTGGTGGCCACCGATCTGCTGATCTCCTACGAGAACGACGGTCTCCCCATTCCCGACCTCCTGCAACGGCATCACGGGGATTGGCGGCGCTTCCGCGACCTGGAATACGCCGTGGTGGAGAAGGTCGCCCGTCTGGATCACCTCATCGTCGATGCGGGGGGGGGCGTGGTGGTCGATCTGGACCCGGAGGGCGGGGAGTGTTTCAGTCATCGCAAGATCGCCGCCCTGAAACGCAACGGCTTCCTGATCTGGTTGACCGGAGATCTCCAGCTGCTGGCGCAAAAGGCCGCCAGGGACGCCGGACGCCCCGCCCTGAGCGACGCCCTCTCCGAGGAGTCCATCATGCGGCGCAGGGAACCGTTCTATCGACAGGCCGCCGACCTCGCCATACCCGTGGACGGTCGGAAGCGCATGACCCTGGCCAAAACCCTCCTGGGGCAGCTACCCTTTGCCGCCCGCCTGTGAACCGGAAAGAAACGACAGGGCCTCCTCGACCTGGAACCGCTTCTCCGGGGCTTCCAGGTGGACCGCGTACACCCGGACATGACCCTTGAAGCCATCCAGAACGGCAAACAGCCTGCCTGCCAGCAGTGCCCGCGCCACGCGGCTTCTGGCCAGACAGGCGATCCCCCCCGACCGCAGCAACCAGTCGCGGGCCAGGGACGCGCTGTCGGTTTGCAGCCAGGGACGCGGCGCCCGCGGATGAGCGCGGGCGTGGGTGGTCAGGAAATGACGACCCCAGTCCACCAGGATATAAGGCAGTCGGGGGTGGTCGAACACCTCCCCCAGGGGCAGATCCCGGTCACTGGCCACCATCATCACCTCCACCTCGCCCACCTCCCGAACCTGCAACTCCACGGACTTGGGGGGATCGAACAGAAAGACCACATCCAGACGCTTCTCCAGGACACCCCGCAGCAAGGCGTCATTGCCATGGCTCTCGGTGTGCAGAGCCATCCCCGGACAGCCCTGGCGCAACCCCTCCAGTCTCTCTCCGAGCCAGGCGTCCCACAATCCGGGCAACGCGCCCATGTTCAGCGCAGGTCGCTCCTCCTCCTGCAACACCCTTTTGCGCGCCTCCTCCCACAAGCCGAGCAGCCCCTCGGCGGAAGCGAGAAAACGTCTGCCAGCCGGAGTCAACTGAATGTCGTTGCGCTTGCGGGTGAACAGAGTCACCCCCAGGGTCTCCTCCAATTGCTTGATCCGGGTGCTGATCGCCGATTGGGTGATGAACAGACTCCGGGACGCCCGACCGAAATGACGGGTCCGATGCACCTCCAGAAAGGTTTTCAGCAGCTCCAGATCCACGACGTTGGGCGCTCCTTGACAAAAAATGAGTGGTTCCATACCTGATATTGCCTGATCACCATCCCCTTTGCCAGAGAAAATCTCTTTATTCGATGATCACAATTCAAAATGATCATTAAATGATGATCGTCATGATGATCTGATTTTTTCATCAAGATTTCATGATGGTGTCGATTCATATTTTTTATTTTACATTCAAGAACATTCCCACCTATTTTCACGTGCGTAACTATGGATGATGCGATCACGGAGTATTTGCAGCCATGCTGAAAAAAAATGTCGCCTGCGCCCTGCTGGGTATGGCTTTGACCTCGACCTCCTGGGCCGCCCCAGCCACGGACGCAGGCGCCTATGATCCCAAAGCCGCATGCGAAAGATATGCTCAGGAAGATCAAATCAAACCCGAACACATGAATGACTACCTGGGCCAATGCCTGCGGGACCTGGCCAACGATCAATCCCCCTCCCAGGACCTCGACCCGACACCCCTGGACGAAAAGTCTCTTGAAACCAAGGTTCCGGAAACCAAGGCTCCGGAAACCAAGGCTCCGGAAACCAAGGCTCCGGAAACCAAAGCGCCGGAAACCAAAGCGCCGGAAACCAAAGCGCCGGAAACCAAGGCTCCGGAAACCACCACGCCCAACAAGCCATAAGACGAACGGTTCTTTTCCTTTCGTCACGACCCTGTCAATAGGACCTACTCAAAGATGAACAAGAAATCAATCCTGACTACGCTGTTTGTCGGCTGTATCGCGTTGGGATCTTCCCTTGCCAACGCCGCCGAAGCGATTCCTTCCGACGAGGAACTCGTTTCACAATGCAAACAGTTCGCCATGGAGGATCAGGTCACACCCAAGGAGATGGATGCCTATGTGACCCAGTGTGTCCTGGATTTGAAAGAACAGTATCTGCCCATCGGTGTGGAAAATCTCAACCCGCCCAAGGAGGCTCCCAAAGCCGCACCGCCCAAGGACGCACCCAAGGACGCACCCAAGGACGCACCCAAGGTCGCACCGCCCAAGGAGGCGCCCAAGGAGGCTCCCAAGGACGCGCCCAAGGAGGCTCCCAAGGACGCGCCCAAGATCACGCCGCCCCGTTGAACCACCCACCCCGCCCGTTCTTCCGGGAAAGGGTGGGGTGGGGCGTGCCGTTTGCGTCGCAGCGCTCCATCACAGCCGCTTGACCAGTTCCAGGCGGGTGACGGCCCCTGTGGCTGTCAGCTCATGGGTCACGCTGGTCACGACCCCCCGACAGCTTGCGCCCTCCATCCCGTCCAGCACTTCCACCAGCTGTCCCGGCTCCAGACCGGGACGGTGGAGGAGGGTCAGGCCCACGATCCCCATGGACTCTCCCAGATCCAGTTCCGCCTCCCCTCTGGCCTGCAAGGCCACCGGGTCCGTCAACAAGGGAGAAGAGACCGGCGCTCCGGGGCGCCGTCCGTCCCCCCGTTGCAGGGTCAGGGAACGGGCCGCGACCTGCGCAGGGAGACCGGTGGCGGCGACCATGGCGGGAAAGGCGTCCAGGCCGGATTGGGTGTCGGGTACCCGGAACGCGTGCCCGGCGCAAACCGACAGCACGCAGGTCACCCGCGCGACGGCCACCCCCACCGCGGCGGCGCTGACGGTGCGGCCATCCTTCTCCAGGGTCAGGGGGCCGAGATCGTTGCCCAGCCAGGTCACCGCGTCGATGCGCAGCACCGGTCGGGACAGGACGGCCCGATGGGTCCGATGGAACAGCAGTTCCTCATGGACCCGACGCGTCACGGGTTGGGAGGACAAAAAGGTCCCGGTGGAGGCCGTCAGACCGGTCAGCGCCACTCCGGGGGTGGCCAGGGTCAAAAGATGCACCGTATCTCCGGGAGAGAAACGACTTTTGCCCCGATTGCCGCCCTCCGGGTCCCCGTCCACCTCCAGCCACACACCGGGGGCTTGACCGGCTGGAACCGCCTCCTCCACGGTAATCCGGTTGAACAGCTTGCCAAACCGGCCCTCTTCACGGCTGGCCAACAGATCCGTCCCATCGGTCACCAGATGATCCGGAGCGCCCTGCCCCCAAAAAGGCGCGGCACGCGGGAAGCGACGCCGCAGTCGCAACAGACCATCGGGCCGGCTTCGCACCACCCCTCCCAGGGCGCCCACCACCATTCCGGCCACGGCCAGCGGGGCCGCGTTGGTCACCTCCAGACGACCGGCTGGCAGGCGCCAGTTGGGCAACTCCCAGGAGACCGCCTCCCCCAGAACCTCCTCCACCGCGTCCCTGGCCCAGACCGGGAGATGCCAGACGCGGGTCACGGGAAGCGCCCTGGGAAACTCATGGCGCACCCCGGTGCTGATCCCGGTGACGATGCGCTCCAACCCGTCGTGCCGTTGCCGCAGCACACTTTTTTGCGCCACCAGCATGGAAAAGCGCTCCCCGCCCCAGGAGAGCAGCAGGGGTTCCTCCAGACGCAATCTGGCGAAATCCACCTCCCGCGCCACGGTCAGGCGGGCGACCCAGTGGGGGCTGTCGGCGGACATGGCCAGGGTGGCGTGGATCAGTTCCAGGGGTTGGCCATTCGCGCTGATGGTGGGCCAGACGGGGAGGATCGGGGTCACCACAGTCAACAGATCCCAGTGGGCGATGCGGGCGGCGCAGACCGGATCGCGCGTCAGCAGGTCGAAGCGACGCCGGTTCCAAACCACCACGGAGCCGGTATCGGCGCGGGGTTGCCCATGGTCACCGGCCACCGGCAGCAGCAGCGACCACCGGCTCCGGCGACCGCGCTCCAGGGTGTCGTGCAACGGTTGGCGCAACCCGGACACCAGCCCGTTGCGCCAGATCTCCCCATGGCTTGTCTCCAGGATCATGGCATGGAGCTGGGTGATCTGTTTTTCCAACGGATGGTCGAACGGTTGCCGGACCCACTGGTGCAGGGTCATGGCATACGGCCGGGAAGTCTGGCGCGCCACTCCCAGGGCGAAGGGCTGACTCCAGGGCGCGTGGACGAAAAGCCCCAGATCGAAGGCCGTCGCCCGTTGCCGGTCCAGGCTCATCCCGTATGGGAGGCTCCTTTGGGCCTGCGCCCGGACCAACCCTTCCGCGGGCAGCGCGAACGCCTTTTCGATCCCGGCGGTCCAGGAGGTCACTCCGAGCCAGGAGGCCCGATCGGTCCAGGTGGCGTTGTCGTCCGACCACTGGAGCTTGAAATCCTTCGGATACTGCCCCGGAGAGTTGGGCATGAACCACAACTCCCCCAGAGCCGCACCGTTTCCAGCGCCGAAATCGTACTGGATCCAGCTATCGACCCCCAGGGCGATGGAGCCGGTGATCCAATAGTTGCTGCTGTTGTTGTCGAACAGTTTGTAGGCGTCCCCGGTGGCGTGACTGGCGGACGGGGTGCCACCGTTGCACAGGTCCGCCCCCCCCCACCGTGGCGCGCATCTGCACTTCCCGCAACGAGAGGATGTTGTCACTGACCGAGGTGGAGCGGGTGACGTAAATGCGCCAATAACGATGCACCATGACGGTTATTCCGGTTCCGGGTTGAAATGCAGCGCGTCGAAGCCGATCCGGGGACTTTGCACCAGATGGGCCACCTGACCCGGATGGAACACGGGCCAATACCCCGTATCATAAGAAAACCAGGTCTGATTCCAGATGAAGGTGAAGGTGCGCCT
>JADGCR010000117.1 GCA_015228895.1 Magnetococcales bacterium | reverse complement strand
AAACTCCAGAAAATAACGGGCCAAATCCACCATACAGGATTTGGAATCCATGACCACCATCCCTCCGGAACCCATGATGGCCCCGGTGGCGTTGATGGCCTCGTATTCGATGGGGGTGTCGAAGAGATGTTCCGGGATGCAGCCGCCGCTCGGTCCCCCCAACTGGACCGCCTTCAGGGGACGGCTGGAGGCGGAACCGCCTCCGATCTCCTCCAGAACGTGGCGGATGGTCACCCCCATGGGGACCTCCACCAGTCCTCCCCTGGCGATGGCTCCCGCCAGGGCGAACACCTTGGTGCCACTGCTTTTTTCCGTGCCGATGGCGGCGTAGGCCGCCCCGCCGTTGGTGATGATCCAGGCCAGATTGGCCAGGGTCTCCACGTTGTTGATGATGGTGGGTTTTCCGAACAGCCCCTTGATCGCGGGGAAGGGTGGGCGGATGCGGGGCATGCCCCGTTCCCCCTCAATGGAGGCCATGAGGGCGGTCTCCTCGCCGCAGACGAAGGCGCCGGCCCCTTCCTTGATTTTGATGTCGAAGTGGAAGGTCGAGCCCAGGATGTCGTGGCCCAGGTAGCCGGCCTGGCGCGCGTCCTCGATCGCCTTGCCGAAATAGCGCACCGCCAGGGGATATTCGGCGCGGATGTAGGCGTACCCCTTGGAGGCGCCGATGGCGTAGGCCGCGATCAGCATCCCTTCCAGCACGCTGTGGGGGTCTCCTTCCAGCAGGGAGCGGTCCATGAAGGCGCCGGGATCGCCTTCGTCCCCGTTGCATACCAGGTACTTGACCTCTCCCGGCGCGCCGCGGGCGAAGCCCCACTTGGTGGCGGTGGGAAAGCCCGCCCCGCCCCGGCCCCGGATTTTGGAGATTTTCACCTCCTCGATGACCGCTTCCGGGGTCATGCCGTCGCGGATGATCTTTTCGATGGCGGCATAGCCGCCTCTGGCGCGGTACTGTTCCAGGGAGGTGGGGTTCAACTGTCCCACGTTGCGCAGGGCGATGCGGGTTTGTCTGGCGAGATACTGGCCCCCCTGCGCGTCCGGCTCCTCGCTGGAGCGGATCAGGAGGCTTGCGGGCAGATCCCCGGCGCCTCGATGGAACTGCACCACCTTGGGGAGGTTCTTCTTGGTGAGGTTGCCCCACAGAAAGCGTTTTCCGTTGGGGTCGGCGATCTCCACCATCACTTCCCGGTGACACATGCCCACGCAGCCCACGCTTTTGAACCGGGCTTCGGGGAAACGTTTTTTCAAAAGGTCCGTGATTTCCGGCGCTCCGGCGGCGATGCCGCAGGTTCCTTCGCCAACGGTGATGATCCATGGATCGGTATTCATGAACGCTCCTCCCCTGCCAGGATTTCGTTATGCTCGCGGGCGTGTTTGAAAAGTTGACGCTGGGCGTCCGCGCCCTTGAGATTGGGGAACGCCTGCCCGTCGATCACCATGACCGGCGCGAGGCTGCAACAGCCGATGCATGCCACGTTCTCCACGGTGTAAGAGCCGTTGGTCGCCGTGTCCTGTTGCGGATCCCCGATGCCCAGGGCATGGCGCAGGGAGGTGTTGAGACGGTCCGCGCCCTGGACGTGGCAGGCGGTGCCGTGACACACCTTGATCATGTGGCGTCCCACCGGTTTCAGTCGGAACTGGGCGTAGAAGGTGGCCACGCCGAACAATTGGCTGGCATTGATGCGGGTCCGCTCCACCACGAGGTTCATGGCTTTGCGGGGCAGGTAGCCGTATTCGGTCTGAATGGCCTGCAACAGTGGCACGGCGGCGGACGCATCGGACCCGATGGTGTCGATCCAGCCCTGCACCTTGTCCGGGTCCACGATGGCTTCCAAAGACGCATTGATCACATGGTTTCTCCTTGCGTTGGGAACGGAATTGGGTCTGTCAAAGGGTATAATGGTATATTATTATATACTCAAATTCAATGGTGCTTGTGCGGTGGTCCCCGCGAGACTCGGTCGAAGAGCGGCCCTTCGACTCGGACCCGGATTCCGCAATCTGAACAGGGTGAGGTCACCCCCTCAGGTACGCTTCCACCGGAAGAGCCCTTATTTCCCTGACATTGGCATGATTTATCCTGAACTCGATACGGAAATACGTTGTTTTCCGTCAGGTAACCATCTGATTTTGTATAGAACAATCAAAGACGGTATAGAGGTTTGTAGAATCATTCACGGGGCAAGAAATATCAAAAAGGCATGGCATTCTTAATGCGGCCTGCCAGCAAGCAGGGAAATTTTGGCGGCACCACCACATCGTTAATGCAAAAAGGGGGTGGCCGCGAATCCTGATCAGTGAGGGATGAAGGATTTCAGGATAAGTGTGATGATTCCGCCAACCGAGATGGCCATGCCCCACTTGAGCGGAGCCAGTTCTGCGGCAATGCGCAGTTCAAGTTCCTTCAAATCCTGCTTGGTTGCCAAGCGGTCATCCACCAGTTCAGCAATGATGCGCGTCTGAGTCTCTGCTTGGGCTTCGGTGAAACCGGCTTCTTTCAACCGTTTGACGCTCGATAAGGTATCAAAAGCAATGGCATGGGACATGTCACTTCTCCAGGGAACATTGATAACGCCTTCAGCTTACCAGATCCACCCTGCGTTTTCATCCGATATTTTGCCTGGCGCCCCCCCTGCCCGGACTTTCTTCTTGTCTTTTGCTTATTTAATTGATATTGACCAGATAATGAATGGATCTCAATGCATGCGACTGACTACGGGTCAGGGAGTGACGGCGAGCAGGCGAAAGGCTTCTTCCTGGAATGGCGTGATTCGGGAGAGCATGTGGAACGGGGCGTTGGCGGCTGCCTCCCACTGAGCGCGCACGGTATCCTTGCGCCACAATTCGATGGTGTTCGGCGAGATGCGCTATGAATTTTGAAGACGTATCGCTGTCGCAGGGTACGCATCCAGATTCAAAAAACTCAGAGATGGTGACTTATCCGGGCGGACCTGATATTCTCGCTCCATGAGCGAAATCATCCAGCCACATGCCCACATTGACCGAACCAAGCGATCCGGAAAATCTGTCTCCCTTTGCGGCTCGTGTATCTGGGACGGTCACCTTCATCTGCAAAGGGACAACATCTTGTGCAAGACGGTGTTGATCGCCCCGGCGGCACCCCAACAAAGATAGGTTGCATGGACTTTTCCTCACCCCTCCTGCCAGCGATTTTTTTGAGACGCTACCAACGTTTCCTGGCAGACTTGCAAACGGCAGACGGTGCTGTGGTCACCGCCCACTGCGCCAATACCGGCTCCATGCTGGGATTGCTCACCCCCGGCGCGCAGGCATTGCTCTCGCGCGCCGACAACCCGCAACGCAAGCTGACCCACACCTGGGAGATGGTGCGGGAAAACGACTCCTGGGTGGGCATCCATACCGGACGCACCAACAGCATCGTGCTCCAATCCATCCAGCAAGGAAGCTTGCCAGAACTCGCTGGCTACGATGAGGTCAAACCAGAGGTCCGGATTGCCAACCAGGGCAGACTGGATTTTCGACTCGCGGGAAACGGCCGGCCTCCCTGTTTCGTGGAGGTCAAGAGCGTCACCTTGCGGCGGGGTGACACCGCCCTGTTCCCGGATGCCATCACCACGCGCGGACATCGCCATCTGGAAGCGTTGGGAGCGCTGAAACGACAAGGCTGCCGCAGCGTGCTGCTCTTTGTGGTGCAAAGGGAGGACTGCGTCGTTTTCCAACCAGCCAGCGCGATCGATCCTGCCTATGCAGCAACCCTGCGCCAGGTGGTCCTGGCTGGCGTAGAAGTCCTGGTATACTCCTGTGAGGTCAATCCGCAGGCCATCACCCTGCGCCATGCGCTACCCTGGCATTTGGAGTAAAGGGGGCATGGCCAGTGCAAAAAATGCCGCCGCACACCCTCCCGTGATTGGCATCTGTCCTCTGGCCTGAAGCAGGATCCGAATGGTTCCAACCGAATCATCCATGGGGTGATCAACCATTGTCAAACGATATCAGAAACCGCCCCGCCCCCTGCGTGTTGAAGGGCTGTATGCGCCCACGTTGATGTCGCATTCAAAACCACCATCTTGACCTCCCGGGGTCGTCAACCCCAAGTCCACCTCAAAGAATCATGCTTGTCAAAAAACGGTCTGTGCAACCTGTTGATTCTGTTTGTGTCCATTTTTCATGAATGCCGGGCAACCGGGTTCTTTGCAGGGGAGTGATGCAAGTTCATCCCTCATGGAACGACACACTGACGGGCCAAAGCCTCCGCGACCTGACGCACCACCGGGTCCCACTCCTCCAGGCGGGTCTGACGAAACAGACGCATCCGGTCGGGATACCAGGGTGAATCGTTCCGCTCCTGCAACCAACGCCAATCGGTCTCCCAATGCGGCACCAACACCCAACACGGTTTTCCCAGCGCCCCGGCCAGATGGGCCACGGCGGAATCGATACTGATCACCAGATCCAGATGGCTCATCACCGCCGCCGTGTCGGCGAAATCCCGCAATCCTTCACCCAACTGCATGACCGGGGAGTCCGGGAACACCTCCCCCTCGGCCTTCTGCAAACCGAAAAAACTGATCCCGGGCACCGACCACAAGGGTGACAAGATCTCCAAGCCGGCCAAGGAACGGTGGGCGTCGTTCTTGTGTTCGGCAGAACCCTTCCAAACCAACCCCACCCGCAATCCCGGACGATGGACAATCCAGGCCCAATGGGCCACGCGCTCCGGCAAGGGATGCAAATAGGGAATCTCCGCCGGAATGGTCTCCAGGGTGGTACCCAGACGCCAGGGAATGGAAAGAGAGAAGACCCAGTAATCGTGCCAGGGAATCTCTTCCACCTCCTCGGCCACCAACAACCGGTCCACCCCGGCCAAGGTGGTCAGCACAGGCGCCAGAGGGGCGGCGCACACCACGGAAAGTTCCAGCACACCCAGGGACTTCAATAACGGCACATACCGGCAAAACTGAATCTGATCCCCATAACCCTGTTCCGGAATGATCAGCAGCGATTTGCCCGCCAACGCCTCGCCCTGCCACGGGACAAACCCGTTGACGCTGAGCATCTCCCTCCAGGTGCGGTTGTTCGGGGTGTCGCGGGCTTCGTGCAACGGCCAACCCTCCCCGAAACGCCCCGACGAAAGATACAGCACACCCAGATTCCAACGGGCGTCCTCCCGACCGGGACCCAGACGCAACACCTCCCGGTAGGCCGTCTCCGCCTCGGCAAACCGTTTCAGACCCTGCAACAGGACGCCATAATTATACCAGGCATCCGCATGCTCCGGCTGCAACGCAATCGTCTGCCGGTACATCTCCCCTGCCGCGACGAAACGGTGCCGACGGTGCAACAGCTTGCCCAGATTGCACCACATGTCCGCCCCACCCGGATCCAGTTCCAACGCCCGGCGATAACACGCCTCGGCCTCGTCGAACCCACCCCGATTCTGCAGGAGAACGGCCAGATTGTTCAGCGCTTCCACACAATCCGGCCTGAGTGCCAACAAATGCCGACAAGCCCGCTCGGCCTCGACAAACCGCCCCTTCAGGGTCAGCAGACCACCCAGATTGTAACAGGCGTCCGCATAATCCGGTTTATGTTTCAACGCCAGATGATAACTGACTTCCGCCTCGTCCAGCCGACCCGTCTCCCGCAGGAGATTGCCCAGATTGTTGTGCGCTTCGGCGTAATCCGGTTGACACTCCAGGGCGGCGCGGTAGCAGCCCTCCGCCTCCTCCATCCGTCCCAACGCCCGCAAGGTGATCCCCAGGTAGGCGTGAATCTCACTCTCTCCCGGCAACCGGGCGAGGGCATGCCGCAATGCCGGCAACGCTTCCCCGAACCGCCCCTGCAGCATGATGGCCAGACCCAGCATCTTCCAGCCCGTCCCATCCTCCGGGTCATCCCCGGTCGCCACACGGGCCAGACGCTCCATCTCCCCATGGCGCCCCCGGGCGAACAACGCATCCCACCGGATGGTCATGATTGGGCAACCGGTTGCCACTTCAAGACCATCAGGCCGTTGAAGGTGGCGTAGGTGCAATAACTGACGACCCACAGCGCCCCCACATGCCAGGCCGCGAGGGGGGCCGGAGCCAACCACAGAAGGGTGGCGAACAAAGGCAGGGAGAAAATCTCACCAAACACGATGGCCCAGGTCTGACGCCGCACATACAGGGTGTACAAAAAAATCCAGGAGAGAATGCGCACCCAATCCCCCAGCAGGAACAGCGCGGTGGCACGGGGGGACAATGCGAAACCGGATTGATAGAACAGCCACAGGATCGGCTCCTGGAACAACCAGTAGACCAGCATCAGCAAGGCGCTGGGCAACAGGGTCCAGCGGGCCATGCGACCCAGTTGCCCATCGAACTCCTTGCCCATCGCCGCGCTCAGCAGCGGCAGAAAGTGGTAGGTCATGACCCCGCTCGCCAACGCCATCACCCAATCGACCACCCGCCATTGGGCCTGGATCATGCCCACATCCTCCCAGGAAAGGGCGTCCGCCAGCTCGCGACGCATGATCAGGGAGGAGATGGGACTCAGCAACCCAATGGACAACCCCGCCGGGGCGTATCGGAGCAATGGCCGCCAGGCGTCACCCCAGCCGACGCCATGGGCATGACGGGTGAAATGGGTGAGCAATCCCAGCGCCACCAGCACCGCCAAAGCGATCTGCGCCCACAACAAACGTCCCATGAGAGGCACCTCCGAGCGCCACAAAATGCCCGTCATGCTGGCCACCATCACCAATACCGCCCACGCGAACAGGGCCAGCCGGTATTGCCGACCCTGCCAGTAGTTGTTGAGAATCCCCGGCACGATCCCCAGCCAACCCGCCAGGCCCGCCAGACGCAGCAGTTCCTGGGGCAGCAATCCCCCCACCAGGATGACCAGCAACCGGGGAAAGAGTTCCAACACCCCCAGCAACAGGCCGGACAACAGCAAACCGAACACCACCCCCACCCCCAGGGTACCCCACCGCCGGGAGGCTTGACGCTCCCTGGCCACCAGCACCACCACGCCCACACCGATGCCCGCCAACCCCACCCCGGAAAGCAGATCCACCAGGGAGCCCACCTGACCCCACAACGCCACTGCCGCCGCCCCACCCTGCAGGGCCAACACCTTCTCGATGACCGCGCGCCCGATCAGACCGACCAGCACGATGCTCATGGACAACATAAATGCGGGCTGCATGCAT